>JAPLNX010000549.1 GCA_026400935.1 Planctomycetia bacterium
CGCAGGATTTCCAGTTGCCGCTCCGTCGCCTCAATCCGCACTGCCTTCCTTGGCATCGCACCACCCTCCGTTAAAGGTGATGCAGTAATGACACAAACTCGCTTTTTATGGAGGATCAATTCTCGGTCGTGGTACTAGTGACTTGATTCAATGGTTATTGAGTCGAACTCAAAGTTTTCGAGAATGCCGCCGAGGCGGTAGCAATTTGCTGCAATCTCACAGTTGTAACGATCATGACAGCGAGTCCGATCAAACTGGGGTTTGCGGAGTTAAAAGCAGTCACTCAAGCCGCGAAACAACAGCATGGATCGGGCACGGTTCCCTTTGCAATTCCATGTTGAGTTAGATGATGCCTCACACAAATGCTCGAAGAGCCCGAAATCTCCGATCTGAGCACTGACTCTTGGTTGGTCATTCCAACTACATTCCTGGCATGAATGACGTACTCATTGTTGGCGGCGGATTAGCGGGTCTCGCGGCGGCGGTCGCGTTGGCGGATGCTGGATTGAAAGTCCAGTTGCTGGAGTCACGGCCTCGATTGGGGGGGCGAGCGAGTTCGTTTGAGGATTCCTCAACTGGCGATGTCATTGACAATTGCCAGCACGTGACGATGGGATGTTGCACGAACTTCTGGCACTTCTGCCGCGTCACCGGTTTGCAGTCCGCGTTTCGGCGAGAACCGTTTCTGACGTTTGTGGGACCACCCGATCCGACTGGCCAGAGTGCCCCGGACTTTTGTCGTTTTGAGGCGGCGAAGTTTCCCGTGGCCTCGGCACCGTTTCATCTCTCGTCCACGTTTGCGGGATTGAGTTACCTGTCGAACCAAGATCGATTCGCAATCACTTGCGGGCTATTGGCACTCGTGTCTGATCGACCACAGGCTGATGACCGGCGATCGTTTGCCGATTGGTTGCGGTTTAACCAACAACCAGCAAGTACGATCGAGCGGTTTTGGGATATTGTTCTCGTGAGCGCTTTGAGCGAATCGCTCGATCGAATTTCGTATGCGTCGGCTCGAAAAGTCTTCGTGGATGGCTTTCTAGCGAACCGAGCAGGCTGGGAAGTCTGGCTACCGACAGTCCCTCTCGATGCGCTGTATTCGGATCTTTTGCATCCCTGGCTGACCGATCGTGGAGTTGATGTGCAACTCAAGACTGGCGTTGATCGGCTCATCGAAGATGGAGATCGCATTCGCGCGGTTGAACTGCGAAATAGCGAACAACTCACGGCTCGGCAATTCGTGTTGGCCGTGCCTCATCATCGAGTTCTCGATCTGTTGCCGGACTCGTTGCGTCATCAATCCCCAATCGCAGACATCGCTCGGCTTGAATCAGCACCGATTGCGAGCGTGCATCTTTGGTTCGACCGGCCAATCACGTTCTTGCCACATGCAGTCTTGGTTGGACGGCTAAGTCAGTGGGTCTTCAATCGCAGTAGTACCACAGGAACCGAGTCGTCAGCTCTTCGTCCCAATCCGGGATCCAAATCGTCTGGCGCAAAAGCGGCGGTATCACCATTGAGTTGTTACTACCAAGTCGTGATCAGCAACGCACGAGAGCTTGCGACTCGTCCGCATTCGGAAGTTGTGGCCGAAATTGTGGCCGAATTGAAAGCCGTCTGGCCGTGGGCAAACGACGCTCAATTGCAGCACTCGCGAGTTGTCGTCGAGCATCACGCGGTCTTCTCGCCGCTGCCGGGTTCCGATGAAGTCCGTCCTCCACAACAGTCGCCGATCAGCAACTTGCAGTTCGCCGGTGATTGGACTCGCACAGGCTGGCCCGCCACGATGGAAGGAGCCGTCCGCAGCGGTTTCCTCGCCGCCGAAAACGTGCTGAATCAACTGGGGCACACGCAACGTTGGTTACAACCCGACCTCCCCATCGAATGGCCACTGCGATTAGTACTGCGGTGACTTGGAAGCAGTAAGTCAGTTATTGCCGGACACGGAAGTTTTGGGATTACTTGCCCTGATGCTGCTGCACGAGTCGCGACGCTCGGCTCGAACGTCGGCGAGCGGCGATTTGATTTTGTTGGAGGACCAAGATCGTTCGCTCTGGAATCGAGAACTGATTGCTGAGAGACGAGCGTTGGTCGAACGGGCGTTTTCTTTACTTGAAGTCGGACCTCACGCAATACAAGCGGCGACCTCTGCCGTTCATGCGACGGAGGCGAGTCCTGCCGACACTGACTGGCCTCAGATCGTTGCTTACTACGACTTACTCATGCAGGCTGATCTCTCGCCGATCGTGGAATTAAATCGAGCGGTCGCAGTCGCGATGCGCGATGGTCCCCTGGCGGGCCTCGAACTGATCGACTTGCTCGTCGCCCGTGGCAATCTCTGCGATTACCATTTGGTTTACGCGGCTCACGCCGACCTCTGTCGGCGACTTCGGCGTACTGTTTCCGCACGCGGTTCGTACCAACGTGCTCTGGTCCTGGTTCAGCAGGAATCGGAACGGCGATTCCTCGAAAAACGGCTCCTCGAACTCGGTTAAAAATATTTTGCATCTGTTGTCGATTTGCGTTCGTCTCGTTCGACTATTGTTCGACTCAGCGAATTTCCTGTTCCGTTTGTGCCAACCTGGAGCTGTTTCAATGCTGATTCCCATTCTGATTTCGGTTGCGTCCGTGCTGGCTTTATTTGTGATCATCGTCCTGTTGCAAGCAACGGACTTCAAAGTCAGTCGCTCGGCGAAAGTGCGAGCACCGGCGGCCAAAGCGTTCGAGCAGATTAATGATCTGCATTTGATGAATGCTTGGAATCCGTGGTTGAAACTCGATCCAAATGTCAAACAGACTTATGACGGTGCCGCGTCAGGAGTCGGAGCGATCTACTCGTGGGATGGCAACAACAACGTTGGGACTGGACGGCAAACGATTGTCGAGACTCGACCACCGGAACTGGTGCGTATGAAGCTCGAATTCTTACGCCCCTTTGCCGGAATCAACGAGGTGCAATTTACCTTCGTGCCCGAAGGTGACCAAACAGTCGTCACATGGAGCATGACGGGCCATCGTAATTTCGTCATGAAGGCAATGGGGCTGTTCTGCAGCATGGACAAGATGTGCGGCGGCAGCTTTGAAAAAGGACTCGCCGACATGAAGACCATCGTCGAAGCGTGATGGTTGTTTTTCCACTCCGCGAAAACACGGTGACTTCAAAATTCAATCGCTTTAGAAGGCACCCTCATGCAAACAGCTGAACCACGGAAAGAACATCATTGATTGCAACGACTCGTCGGTGAATGGACCTTCGAGGCAGAATGCAGCATGGGGCCAGATCAACCACCAACAATGAACACTGGAAAGGAAATTGTCCGATCGCTGGGTCGGTTCTAGACCATTGGAGAAGGCGAAGGTGGGATTCCCGGCGGTGGAACTTGGCAGTCGATCATGACACTGGGCTTTGATCCTCAGATGAAACAGTTTGTCGGAACATTCATCGCATCGGTAATGACTCGCTTGTGGCCATACTGCAGGACGCTCGACGCGGCGGAAAACGTACTGACGCTCGATTCCGAAAGTCCTAGTTTCACCAACGACGGTACACTGACGAAGTATCAAGACATTATCGGCCAATTATCAAATGGATTCACTCACATGGCATCGAAGAAACAACGCATCGCTGGTTGGATTGTTAGTGGAATTGTCACTCTGTTCCTGATTGGCCCCAGTGCTGCAGGCAAGTTCGTGGAATGGCAAGGCAAGGAAGAAGCCTTCGGCAAGATGGGCTTCACGACCGACGTGATGTTTAAGATCGGCATTTTGGAAGTTGTGATCGCGCTTCTCTACTTCATTCCACGGACATCGTTCATCGGGGCGATCTTGGTCACTGGCTATCTCGGTGGAGCAACCGTCACGCACGTGCGAGTCGGCGAACCATTCTTCGTGCCGGTCATCATCGGCATTGTGGCGTGGGTCGGTAGCGGGTTGCGTCGCCCGGAAATCTTCTCGCTCGCTTGTGGTTCTCAATCATCAGGAAGTTGAAACATGCTTGATACACCACAGATCACACAGTCGGCTGCTCAGATCACGGCAACCATTCGTTTCAAAATTCCGCGCGATGAGATTCAGACAGTCATGGGGCCGGCGATTGGTGAAGTGATCGCGGCCGTTGTGGCTCAAGGGATCGAGCCCGTTGGTCCGGTCTTTTCGCATCACTTCCAGATGAATCCGGGGGTCTTTGATTTTGAAGTGGGCGTACCGGTGACAAAGCCCGTCACGCCGGTTGGCCGTGTTCAGCCGAGTCAACTTCCGGCTGCGAAGGTGGCGCGGACAATGTATCGTGGTCCCTACGAGGGACTTGTTGGCGCGTGGGGCGAGTTCAATGAATGGCTCATCGCCAACAGGCATTCGACGGCTGCGAATCTTTGGGAGTTTTACGTGGTGAGTCCCGAATCGACTTCAGATCCGGCGATGTGGCAGACGGAATTGAATCGACCGTTGATGGGAATGAAGAGCTGATAGGATTGGAACTCGTTTCTGGGGATGCTCACAAGCTGACTGCTTGTGGCTACGGATGATGGGGTAGTATCGCACTGATGAAAACGTTGTTGTTACTGCGGCATGGGAAGTCGAGTTGGGGTGATGTGTTGTTGGCGGATCATGATCGACCGCTGAAGAAACGCGGTCATCGAGCAGCGCAGCAAATGGGACATCTGCTTGCGGAACTTCGGTTGGTTCCTGATTTGGTTTTGACATCGACTGCCACCCGCGCACGTGACACGGCGGTCCTGATGGCTAACACGGCGGGCTATCGTGGAACGATCTCAGCGATTGCCGAGCTATATCACGCCGAGCATTTGGCGTTTGTTGAACTCGTATCGAGCGTCTCGATAGAGGCAGAAACGGTTCTCGTCGTGGGGCACAACCCCGGACTGGAAGACTGGCTCATGCAACTGGTCGGTGATCTGCATGAGTTTCCGACAGCGGCGCTCGCTTGGATTGAGCTGCCGATTGGGTACTGGAGCGAACTCACGCGGGAAACTCGCGGCACGTTACGTGGTGTGTGGCGTCCGAAAGAAGTTGCGGATGAAGAGTCTTCAAAGTAAACGAGTCACTCCGTGACTCGATGTTCCTGGTCACGAAGAGTTTGCGAAGACTTCGTGGAGCACGTTTTCGACGTGCTCGAAATTACGTTGATTAGGCACGTTGAAAACGTGCCACACAGCATTTCTTCACAACCTCAAAGTGACAGGCCTACGTTGTTGTACCGCTCAAACTATCGCGTGAATCCGACTGAGAAGCTGAAGAACTTCGTGAGGTCGTCCTTCTGTTTCACGATGGGGATACCCCAGTCGAGTGCGATTGGAGCGGGCCCCATCATTGGGACAGTGATTCGCAGGCCAGCACCAACAGTGGCTCGCATTTGGTTAAAGCCGACTTTGTCTTCGACCGTACCGATATCCGTGAAGGCCACGGCGGCGATCATTTCATCGGCAGTCAACGGGACCATGTATTCGGCACCAGCCAGGAACATCCACTGACCACCGGAGTAAACCTTGCCGACCTTCGGGCTGACGCCGCGATATTGGAAGCCTCGGAACGATTGGAACCCACCCGCGTAGTAACGTTCAAAAATAGGGGTATCTTTGCCAGTCCACGCGGCTGACATTCCAAGCGAAACGATGTGGCGTCCACCGCCGTCAGGGCGGTTGTAAACCGTGAAGTATTGATGCGCTTCGCCGTCTGCTCGTGGGTACGTGAACGTTCCGAAAGCTTGTTCAAAACCAGCGACCAGATAATGGCCCGCACCGGGGAGGAATTGCGAGTCACGTGTGTCGTGAGCAAGGCCGATGCGTGCTGATGACAGGAATGTGTTTCCCAACGCGCGTTGCAAGATGTCCGGAGTTGGGGTGGTCGGATGAGTCAGTGTGATCGACTCTGCTCGCACTGAGCCGAGGATCGAGAACTCTTGCGTCAGTTGTCGTCCGCCGTTGACTCGGCCGCCGACGCGTTCTTCGGTCCAATCGCGATAGAACCGCTTCCAATAGAATCCGTTGACGCCCACGCTGTAATCCGTATCGAGGAAATACGGATCGGTCCAACTAACGAGGTAGCGGCTGACAATGTTGCCAGGAACCGCTTCAGCGCGGAACTGCTGGCCCGCACCACGAAACGCCGTTCCATTGCGGAAGTCATCGAAGCTGGTCGGGAATCGAGTGATGTCGAAATTGTTTTCTTGCAACACGATCGAGCCGACCAAGCCTGAGTTACTGTTCACGCCGACGCCGAATGACAAGCTGCCCGTCTGTGTTTCAGTGACGGTGTAGTCGAGATCCAGTTGAGCCGGTGGCGGTTCAAATTGCAGTGGGTCAGTGGAACCGCCGCCAAACGGATGTGTCGCAGGGTCGGCCTGAGCCAACATGAACTGGGTGGTGTCGAGCGTAGAAGTTGCGGTTGTGTCGTCCGCGCCGTCGGGGCTTTGACCACGAATCGAACGACTGGTCTGAGCCAACTGCGAACGATTCTTCGGTTGTTTGTCTTCGACCTTCGAGATGTTGACGCTCGGAGCGTTCGCCCCGGCTCGCTCAAAGAGCTGCCCTTCGAGACGGCGTTTGCTCTGAGCGATCTTCTTCGGATCGGCGAGGTCGCCGGGATGCGTCAGTACTCGGTGACGCACGGCGGCTTCTCGCGTATGTGGATTGTCGCCGCTGATATGCACATTGATGTGCCGGATTGTGTAGACCTGATCTTCATTGACCTGATAGACGAGATCCATCGTCCCCGGTTCTTCCAGGAATCGTGGAATCGGTTCGACGTTCGCAAATGTGCGACCGAGTTTACCGTAACGGTCTTTGATCGCTTCGACGTCCTTGTTCATGAACCGCGCGTTGTATTGATCGCCCGACCGCAACTTCATGTCGGTGGAGAGTTCGTCGGTGGAGAAGATCTTGTTCCCCTCCATGATCAAATTGCGAATCTTGAATCGTGGACCTTCCTTGATCTGGTATGTGACGATCGCATGTGCTGACTTGTAGCTCAGAGGATTGAACGGGTGCTCATTGATCTCAACTTCTTTTTCGATCTCAGCGTCGAAGTACCCCAAGCTGTGGTAGTACTGCTTCAATGAGGAAACGTCATCTGGGAGCAGTTCCGGCTTGTACTTGCCGAGAAACGCGAGGCCGAGAATGGCAGGCTTTAGCGTGAGCTTGGTCTTCAGTAACGACGCTGAGAATGAATCGTTTCCCTTGAAGTGTACTGCACCGACGATGACCTTTGGTCCTTCTTTGATGTCGAAGACCACTTGCCGATCTTCGCGTTGATTCCCTTTGAGCAATTCGACTTTCGTATAAGGAAAACCTTTTGTTTTGTAGTGCTCTTCAATCCGGCGAATGGCCTCGCGGTTGACGCTCACGTCAAACGGACTTCCTTCGCGCAAGCCAGTCAGCTTTTCGAGATGCTTGGTTTTGATTCGATCATTACCGCGATACTCAACCTTCTCCACCATCGGTCGCTCGATGACTCGAAAGACGAGTACGAGTCCTGCATCGTTGCGACGATAACGCGGTTCAACACTGAAGAACCAGCGCGTACTGTAAAGTGCGCGAACGTCTTCGCGAATCTGCTGTTCTGCTGGAGGCCGACCGACTGGCGAATGCACCAGTTTCCGAATTGCCGACGACTCGATCGTTTCATTCCCTTCGATCACGATGTCGATAATCGGATCGTTCAATTGCTCAGCCGAGTCATCGCTAAGCGGTAAGCCTTCGGCGCTGCTGTCGGGGACTAGTTCCTCATCGGGAAGCGGCTCTTCGTCAACTCGCCGAATTCTGCGTGACGCCCCTTTCGGAGCAGCACTCGGTGGTCGGTCATCGACTCCCAGTGACTGGCCACGAAATGTCGGAGCCGTCTGGCATCCCGTTATAGCCATCACGGCCACACACACTGCACTGCACAGCAACACCGCGAACCCGCGTGTCTTGCAGACCACGCTTAGATCGCGACAGGTGCCGTCCTTGACACCGCTCATCACGTTGGGTTCCGGCTGAGAGTCGAGGGAATTGGGAGGGGCTATGCAGACGAGTGGCAGATGACTTCTTTGGAAGGGGGCGGGTGTGTATTCCAAAACGCGAAACGAGAGCAAGAGGCGTTTGCAGTTTCCACGTTGCCAAAATTGCAGAACGAGCACTCTTGCCTGTTGCTCCGGCAAAGAACGACATGAATGAGCGGCGGGACGACGGGCAAGAGTTCCCGTCCTACGTTTTTAATGAGCCATCGTTCCCCACAGTTCGCGAAACTTTTGCGGAAATAGTCGCACGGAAACTTCGGGAACTTCAATCTGGGGGTGCCACATTTTTTCCCATTCGAGGCTGAACCAGCCGGAGTAACCGTCAGTGAGTAGGCTTTGCAAACATTCGCGGGCGGGGAATTCGCCGCCGCCGAAGAGGGCGTAGTCGGCGTGCTGATGTCCGGTGTTGATTTGCTTGGCCATGCGAGCGGCCTCCGCAACATCATCAGAGACAGGTTGATCAGATGCCTTTGGACGAGTGACCGAGTCTTTCCAATGTGTGTGCCGAGTCCATTTCTTTAACGCGGCCCAAGTATCGGCGATCGGCTCACCGTGAAACCGCCAAGGATGGTGCGTGTCCCACAACACGCCGACCGATGGGCAACTGACTCGGTTCATGAGCGAGACCATCTTTTCGCTGCGACAGAAGTCGCCGTGAGTCTCAATCAAGACCTCAATGCCAACAGTACTCGCGTATTCGCCCAGCGCTTGCAGCCCGGCGGCAATCCAGTCCAATTGCTGCGCTTCGTCTTCGTTCGGGCGAATCAAGTCACCGAAGACTCGGACGAACTTCGCACCCAATTCGCGAGCGAGATCGCAATACGCTTGACTGTTTGCTAATTGCTTTGATCGTGTCGCCGGGTTTGGGTCTTCAAAATGAACGGAAGAAGACAAGCCGCAGACAAGAAATCCGGCGTCGTTCAATTGCCGGATTCGTTGTGGCAATTCGGAAGGCCGAAACTCCGGCCGCTTGAGCAAGTCGGTCTCACGTTCGATCAGCCGAATTTCGACGCCGTCATATCCGTATTCGACACCGCGAGCGACGATCTCATCAAAGCTCCAATCAGGGCATCCCAGCGTCGAAAAAGAGAGCAGCGGTTGGGCTTGAACGGTGTGACTCGCAGACATAGTTGCTGGCCTTTCTGGAACCCGCTAGAAGTTCGCGCGACAACGGGAAATGTCCAATTACACAAGCTGAGCAATCACCAGAAAGAATTTTCAACGCAAAGAGACAAAGGGCCGCGAAGAACCGCAAAGAGTAGGAATTCCTGAGAGTCGCGAAATTCTCTCGTCAGTGGAGTTCTTGATGGTTGTTCTAATCCGAAATCCTTAGCGAGTCTTTGCGATCCTTATGCCTCTTTGCGTTGAAAAGTTCCTTCAGAATTCGCTCAGTTTGAGCAATTACCAAATTCCACTGCCTAATGAAGCCCCAATTTTTTTAACTACTAACTGTTTCCCCAGAAAAGGATTCTTGAAACATGACTGCTCCGATTCGAGTTGCTGTGACCGGTGCCGCTGGCCAAATTGGGTATGCTTTGATTTTCCGTATTGCCTCCGGTGAAGTGTTCGGGCCGAATCAGCCTGTGATCCTGCACCTTGTCGAAGTTCCTCCAGTTCTTCCCGCCTTGAACGGCGTGCAAATGGAATTGGATGACTGCGCGTTCCCGACGTTGGCGGGAGTTGTGAAAGCCGATAGCGATCACATGGAAGATGGCTTCCGTGATTGCAACGTCGTCGTCTGCGTCGGCAGCGTGCCACGTAAAGACGGCATGGAACGTTCGGACCTGATCCGCATCAACGGCCCGATCTTCACCAAAACCGGCCAAGCGATTCAGAACGCCGCCGCCAAGGATGTGAAGGTTGTCGTCGTCGGCAACCCCTGCAACACGAACTGCCTCATCGCCATGATGAACGCCCCGAAGGTTCCTCGCGATCGTTGGTACGCGATGACTCGGCTCGACCAAAACCGCGCTCACAGCCAATTGGCTCAGAAGGCAGGAGTTCCCGTCGGCGACGTTCGTAACTGCAACATCTGGGGCAATCACTCGGCCACACAATTCCCGGACTTCTATCACGCTCGCATCCAAGGCCGCCTCGCGACCGACGTGATCAAGGACGACAACTGGCTGAAGACGACATTCATCGACACCGTGCAGAAGCGAGGGGCGGCCGTGATCAAGGCCCGCGGAGCTTCTTCCGCAGCATCCGCTGCCAACGCGGCTCTCGATACCGTCAAGAGCGTCGTCCGCCCGACCGAAGTCGGTGACAGCTTCTCCGCCGCCGTATGCAGCAACGGAGCCTATGGCATCGACCAAGACCTCATCGTCGGCTTCCCACTCACCAGCAACGGCACGACCTGGAAGATCATCCCAGGCCAAGAGCACAACGAGTTCGCTCGCGAAAAGATCAACCTCACGATCAACGAGCTGAAGCAAGAACGCGACGTTGTGAAAGACTTGCTGCCGAAATAGAGCCGAGTTCTAGCAAACGACGGAGCCAGCGAGTTCTCCTGGCTCCGTTTCTAGCCTCAGGCAGAAGCGACAAGGTGGCCAACGCGAGGGAGTTCGAGGTCTGATGCCACCCGGCTCATCGAATGAGTTCCTTTTGCTGGTCTGCCAAAGTGGAACCCGCAGAAGAAAGTTCGTAGCCACGCTCGCCAAGAGTGTGGGCTTTCGGCGAATTCCCCACGCTATTGGCGAGCGTGGCTACTCAGAGATCAATGTGGGGCCACTATAGATGCAGGGATAACAGAGGTAGAACAGCGTGCAGGGCTAACGGAGTTAAGCTGCACGCTGCTCAATAAGACTGTTCGGCCAGTTGAAAATGACGTTTCTTCGACCCAAAGACGACAACCAGTACATACCAGTCAAAGAGGTCGTAAGCCGCGCAACTGGTGAGTTTGGTTTTACGTATTGCGAACAGAAGCGAGGTCTTCGCTACGCTGCCGAAAGATTGCTAAACTCGACGAACGGTCTGTCCCATCACGAAAAATCCCAAGCCTTATTGCAGGTCTCCGATTCCATTGAAATGATCGTGGTTGATGACCGACAGTCTGATGATGACTTCCTGAAATGCTACGTAATTCCGAAAGAACCCATTGCGATCGAATACGTGTATGAAGGACATGCCGAACGTGTCGAACCATTGCTCGTAAAGCTCGCCAATTCACTCGGATACGAGATCTGTCGGGTATAATTTCAGTACAAAACGTTGGATGCGGAGCCGCCGGTCGCGTCGTTCCTGAAGTCAATGTTGATTGGCGGTGGCCCGGTCAACGCCGCCGTTATGTGGAGTGTGCATCCCGATGAAAGGAATTGTTCAACGGTTGATTCAAGCAGGTACGGCAATCGAACACCTAGAGCATACTGGCTGGCTCGATGAATTGACACCTGAGGAACTCGAAGAGCTGTACGCCTCGTATCGCGAAAAATTCAGAGGTGCACTGCAGACGGTTCGCGCAGAGTTTGGAGACCCGAGTTATTCTCTCCCGGCAAATACCGATTGGTTCTCCCAGTGGTATCCAGAAGCATTCGCTGCGGCTGCATGGAAAATCAAAGGTGGCTGGTTGTGTCTTGCTGCCGAGCATCATGATCGAGAGACGCCAATCAGCTTGCTGGTACGGTCACTTTCACCCCAAGAACTCGACGAACTCGCTGAATAGCAAGACCACAGCACGAAAATCGGGATAGGGGTCCGGATTACTCCGGAACCCCTCCCACACCACCTAGCATGCGGGTCCGCACTAGTGCCACGACCAAGAAATAACCTGCCATTAGATTTGGAGTGCGGCTTGTTGGATTTTTGTGGTGCGGGTGATGCGCCGGTGCGGTGGGCAGAACCGA
>JAPLNX010000044.1 GCA_026400935.1 Planctomycetia bacterium
CTCTCTCCGTCGAACACTTCCTGAAGAAATCTCGCTTGCCGAACTTCACCCCATTGACGCCCGATTCCTTGACTCACCTTGTGACCCGATGGGCTGTGCTCTCGGTGCGCCCTGCCCACGCCTTCGGCGAATACTTACGTCAAACTCCCCATTGCGACAGAATAGTCTTCGGGTTGTGACGGTCGTTCCGGTCATGCCAATTTGGGTCTTGAGGAAAGTGGCGGAAAGCTCGCAAAGAGAACTTAGACGCTTACGTTGGACTGATGCTGGAAACATGATGAGCAGCCCTTCGATTCGGCAGTGATCATTTCCAATCACAGAATTGTCATCATGTCCTCCGCACGCGAAATTCTTTTGATCGAAGACAACGAGGCAGATCGTGTTTTGATCAGCGTGATGTTGGCGGACCAAGTGGCCGAACGCTGGCAAACGACGACCGCGTCCACGCTGGCCGAGGGTCTGCAACTTCTCAATGAAGCGATTCCACAGTCAGAGTCTCGATTTGCCGCAGTGTTGTTGGACCTCAGTTTGCCGGACAGTCACGGTTTCGAGACGTTTGTCGCAGTTCATCAATTGGCTCCGTGGTTACCGGTCGTAGTGCTGACGGGGAATGCGGATGAAGGAATTGCACTGCAAGCGGTGCATTCGGGAGCTCAGGATTATCTCTCCAAAAACGCATTGACCAGCGACCTGTTATTGAAGTCTTTGCGTTATGCGATCAAACGGAAACAACTCGAACGTGAATGGCGAGAGGAACTCGAACAACGTGTGCGCGAACGCACGGCGGAGTTGTCAGTCGCGAATGAAGGTTTGCTACGTGAGATTGCGGAGCGGCGACGCGCAGAGGAAGCATTGCAAGATAGCCAGCGGTTTGTGGAGCGGATCACGAACGCAACGCCGAGCATTGTTTATGTCTTGGATGTGGTCGGTCGCAAAACACTATACGCCAACGAACGGCTGCAATCTGTCTTGGGATATTCGCTGGCCGATCTTTCTGGGTTTGATTCTGAGGCACTGAAGCAACTGGTGCATCCCGATGATTTGGATCGCTGCAGAGAAAGCTTTATGAGGACATTGTCTTTGTCGGACGATGAGGTGCTTGAGAATGAAGCACGAGTTCAACACGCTGACGGAAGCTGGCGTTGGTTGCAAACGCGCAAGGTTGTGTTTCGACGAGCTACTGATGGAACCGTGCGGCTGATCTTGGGATCGGCGTTTGATATCACGGATCGCAAGCAAGCCGAGGAACAATCGCGTCAGCAGCAAGAGCAACTCGTATACGTGTCGCGATTGACGATGCTGGGTGAATTGGCTTCCGGGCTGGCTCACGAATTGAATCAGCCGTTAATGGCTGTGACGAATTACGCTCAGGCGTCGCTGCGACGAGTTCGGTCAGGTGAGTTTGATCCCGACGAGTTGCTCTCTTGGTTGGAGAAGACATCGCAACAAGCGTTGCTGGCCGGAGAGATCATCAAGCGACTGCGCAGGCTCGTTAGTCGGCGACCGCCGGAGCAATCGGCAACCGACATCAACGAAGCCATTCGCGAAGTGTTTGAAATGATCCGTCCAGAAGCCGATGGTCGCGAAGTGCGAGTGAATTTGGCACTGGTCGATTCTTTGCCGCAGGTGCCAGCAGATCGGATTCAGTTGCAGCAAGTGCTGCTCAATTTGATTCGCAACGGTCTCGACGCGATGCAACAAACACCCGCTGATGAACGCAGCCTGACGATCGAATCGACACTGGCCGAAAACAACTTTGTGTCGGTCGCGATCACCGATCACGGCGAAGGCTGTGATGCAAAAAAATTGCGCCGGATCTTTGAACCGTTCTATACCACGAAAGAGCAAGGCTTGGGCATGGGGTTGTCGATCAGCCGCTCAATCATCGAATCGCACGGCGGTCGGTTGATCGCTCAACCCAACCTGACACGCGGTCTGACATTCCGTTTCACATTACCACTGCCTGCGGGAGTCGCCGGATGAGTACGACATTATCGGAAGTTGCAGAATCGAAGACTGGCCAGCAAACGGTGTTTGTTCTGGATAACGAACCTGCGATTCGAGACTCGCTGCGATGTCTCTTGGAAACGGAGCGATACCGAGTCGAGACGTTTGATTCGCCAGCACAGTTCTTGAAGTCGTCAGGCTCGAATCAGGCCGCTTGCTTGATTCTCGATCTGAAGATGCCGCAAATGAATGGTCTGGACGTTTTGCAACTCGTTGTTCGGCAAAAGCCACGCCTACCGACGATTGTGCTGACTGCGTTTGCCGACACGCCGTCAATCGTCACGGCGATGCGATCCGGTGCTATCAACTTGCTGGAAAAACCTTGCAGTGATGTTCAACTCCTAGATGCCGTGCGCGAGGCGATGGCTCAATCCGATCAACAGCGACAGCAGGCATCGACCAGCGACAACCTCCAGCAAAAAATCAGCCATTTAACGGCTCGCGAGCGAGAGATCCTGGAAGAACTAGTCACTGGTAAGAGCGTTAAGATCATTGGCCTTAAGCTCGGGACAAGTCCCAACACCGTTCGCAACCAGCGAGCCAGCATCCTCGATAAAATGGGAGCCGAATCAATGGCCGATTTGGTGAGAATGGTCTTGGAAGGACGTAGTTAGGAAGGATTTTCGATATGAACTTTCCAATGATCGACAATCAATCTCCAGCCCTCCCACAACAACCCTGATGCCCAACTTCCATGTCACGTCCCGCTGTTCTCAATTCGTCACCCACGCCGTGGGAAAAACTGAAGCAGCGGACGATGCTGAGTCGGTGGCCTCGTTTGAATAGGCGATTTTCCTGGGCCTCGCTGTTGGTCGCAACGGCGATCTTTTTGGTGGATGGGCTGCTGCCTGCAAGCGGCGCGATCACCATGTTGTATGTGTTGCCCACAACCTTAGCGTTGAGCAGCCGACGTCAAGAATCGCTGATTCAAACGGGCCTGATTTGCTCGGCCTTTATCGTGTTGGGTTTCTTCTTGGGGACTCCACTTGTTTCCGCTGCGGACGAATTGACCCAACGGGGTTGTGCATTGGTCGCGTTGGGGTTGATCTCGTGGGTCGGCTGGCAGCTTGCTGAATCGGTCGAGGCCGCTCAACAACTGCGTGTCGATTCCTGTCTGCGACAAGTGGCTGAAGAAGCCGCAACGTTTTTTCGGTCGATGGTGGACCAAGTTCCGATTGGAGTCTCTCGTACTGATTTGTCAGGACGATTTGTGTTCGTCAACGAAGCCTTCTGTCGGATGTTTGATGCATCGGTCGATGACCTGCTGGGTAGGACTGCTGCGGAGATTGTTCCGATGCCTCTGGCTGAGGAGACGGCTGCAGAGGAGTGTCGCGTTGTCGAAGCGGACGAGACGTTGGAGCGGATCGAACGAGTAGGGGGCGGAGATCGCGAACAGTTTGTGAAGGTGATTCGGGCTCCCGTCAAAGATGGGCTTGGGCAAATCATCGGAGTGCAGTCTGTCTGGCTCAATGTCACTGAACTCAAGCGGTCAGAGCAATCATTGGAACGACACGCGCAAAATCTCGAACGGAGTAACGTGGGCTTGCAGCAATTCGCCTATGTTGCGTCACACGACCTGCAAGAACCTTTGCGAGCAGTCAGCAATTATTGCCAACTGTTTGAAAAACATTATGCGCATCAACTGGATGAGCGCGGTCTGCGTTGGTTGGAGTTCGCCGTGAATGGCTCACAACGAATGCAGACGTTAGTGCGAGACCTGCTAGCGTATGCGCGGATCGACAACAAATCGCGAACCTGGTTCACGGTAGATAGTCGCGTTCCTTGTTTGCTAGCACTGGAAAATCTCTCAACGGTGATCACCGAGACGCACGCAAAAGTCACCGTTGGAAAGCTTCCCGTTGTTTGGGCAGACGCCGTGCAACTGGAGGCACTCTTCCAAAATCTGGTGAGTAACGCGGTGAAGTTCCGAGGGGATCGCACTCCGCAGATTTCGATCACTGCCGAAAAGAAGGAAGACTGCTGGCAGTTTGCCGTTCGAGACAATGGCATCGGCATCAAACCGGAATTCCACGATCGAGTCTTTGAAATCTTCAAACGATTACAGACCAGTGATAAGTACGACGGGACCGGTATTGGGCTTGCCATTTGCAAACGGATCGTCGAACGTTTCAGCGGAACTATTTGGGTTGAGTCACAACCGGAGAGTGGTAGCACTTTCTACTTCACATTACCTCGCACACCTGACTGCCCTGAGCCTGATCATGCCTCGCAATGACTCCCCGCCTCGCGTCTTGCAGATTTTGTTGATCGACGACAACCCCGCCGATATCGAACTCACTCGGCAGTGTTTTCTGGATAGTCGAACCCCGAACGAAGTGCATTGCGCGATGAATGCCGAAGTGGCACTCGCGTTCTTGAAACGAGTCGGGCAGTTCGCACAGTCGCCTCGGCCCGATTTGGTTTTGTTGGATCTCAATATGCCGGGGACCGACGGTCGAGAAATCCTCGCCGCGATCAAATGTGATCCTGAGTTACTCACGATCCCGGTCGTCATTCTCACGACATCCGATGCTGACACAGACGTCGATGGGGCGTATCGGTTGCGAGCGAATTCGTACTTACGAAAGCCAGCGGATCTCAATGAGTTTTTTGCGATGGCGGACCTTGTCTGTACTTACTGGGGCCATTTCGTGGTCTTGCCGCCGGTCGATGTAAAGTAGACGAGGCATTCCGTGCTTGTGAAAAAACGAGGGGCACGTTTTCAACGTGTCCAATCAACGTGATTTCGAGCACGTTGAAAACGTGCTCCACAAAATCGTCACAGACTCTCCGTGGCTCGATGTTTCCGGCCACGGAGCCGGTCTATCTTTTCGAACGATTATCGCCCAAGTGCGTGTCCTTCTGGATCGAAGTTTCGGACTGCGCTTGAATGGGACGCATCGTCTTCGAATCGATCGTGCAAACAGAAAGGCTGGTTGCTTTGGCAAGGCGATTGGACTTTTCGTTGAGCAACTTCTGTCGTTGTCTCGCCATGAGCGCGCGGCGGTCGAGGATTTCTTGGAAGTTGAAGTCGATCCGTTTTGGGCGAGCAAAGGGAAGTAAGAGTTCGGCCACTTCGCGAGCCGTCGAGAAACGCTGCTCGCGATCTTTCGCCAACATCCGATGCACGATCTGAGCAACTTCTTCCGGGACAGCGGGAACAAGTTGGCGGATTGGGGTCGGCTCGATGTTCCATTGGGCGTTGATTTTTTGCGGTCGTGTTTTGCAATCGGGAAACAACGGATGACCGCAAAGCATGAAGTACATCGTCGCGCCGAGGCTGTAGATGTCTGCTCGACGATCGGCCTGAAAACTGTCTCGCGCTTGTTCCGGGGCGATGTAGTCCGCCGTACCAAGGCAGTCTTGGCCAAAGATCATTGAAAGCGAAAACTCATCGCCGAGTTCTGAGCGAGAAGCCGCAGACAATCCGAAGTCCAATACATACGCATTGCACTGTTGATTGACGAGGATGTTTCCGGGCTTGATGTCGCGATGCACCAGTCCCTGTCGATGAGCGTGATGCAACCCGGCAGCAACATGTCGCACGATGTGACAGGACACTTGCCACGGGATCGAACCGACCATCGCGACGAATTCATCAACGCCGACTCCGCGCACGAGGTCCATGACTACGAAGTGAACTTGGCCGTATACGCCCGCGGCCTTACCGATCTCGCGTGTGCGGACGATGGAATCGTGATGCAATTTCAAACCGGCTTGCGCTTCCAATTGGAATCGAGTGAGCAACCCCGCGTCGGTCTCGCTTTGATCGCAGAGCATTTTCATCGCGACATCTTCACCAGTCTCGAGATCGCGTGCGATGTAGACCCAGCCCATACCGCCGGAACCGAGCACTTCGTCGATCCGATAGTGACTGATGAAGAATCCGCGTGCGTGGCCTTCCAGCAATCGTTGTGCTTGTAACCGCGTGATCAACTTGGCCTGGACGAGGGTTTTCGCACTGACGTTGGCATCGGTCTGCTCGTTCTCAGCCAGTACTTCGAGCGCATGATCAAACTGTGTCTCGCTGAGCAATTTGCTTTGCAAGAGATGATCGAGAAACTCGTCAGAAGTCGTGACCATCGACATGATCGAGCGATTCTTGAAAGAAGGGGTTTGCAGGCTTTGTCCCGCTGGCGAAGAGCAAGGCAAAGATTATCGTAGCATCGGTTATCGCGGCACGTCGGAAGAATGTCTTGCGGAAACCCGACAATATCTTAGAAACGCGCGCGGCTCGGCTTAAACCGCACTGAATTGCCATACGTGACCGTCACACGCCACGTGAAAAACGGGTCGCATCACCAGGGATTGGCGATCATCAGTTCATAAAGCGTTGAGTACCGCATTACTCCTCCATGACCTGTTTTTCTTTCGCCGCTGCTTCGGTGTTAACCGCACCTTCGTACTTTTTTGTGAGTTCTTGGACTTCGTCCTTCGTAGCCTTGCAGATGTCTTCGGTCAGCAACTTATCTTTTTCGGAAGTATCCGCGTGCTTATTGGCGTCACGTCGGACGTTTCGCAAGGTGATCCGTGCATCTTCAGCAAACTCTTTGACACGAGCGACCAGTTGCTTACGGCGGTCGGTGGAGAGTGCCGGAATGTTTAACCGAATGACACGCCCGTCAACTTTCGGTGCGAGTCCGACATCGCTGGATTGAATGGCCTTCGAGATCGCGGCGACATTCGTCTGGTCATAAGGCCGAATCATGAGCTGTTGCGGCTCAGGAACACTGACCTGAGCAATCTGTTTCAACGGAGTTGGAGAGCCGTAAACTTCAACGCGGATGTTGTCAACGAGACCGGGATTCGCTCGTCCGGTACGCAACCCCTTCAGTTGTTCGCGAAACACTGACACGGCTTTTTCCATGCGTTCTTCGCAGTCCAATAAAATCTCGTCTTGGTCCATGATGGTTCCTTTGAGGCGGTGACAAGTCGGACGGAAACTTATCGGATTGCAAAGTGGATGCAAGCATCGCCCCAACGAGAACAACAATTGGCAGAGGCGATTGCGATTGTGATGTTAGAAGATGAAACTGCCGAATCAGTTGGTCGTACTTGAACGAACCTTCAAACAGACGATGTTTACCAACCCCACCGAGCTTGCCTCGGTGGATTCGGGCTTATGCACTACGACAGTCCTCATTTGAAACATCGCGTAGTGCAAAAGCCCACGAGCCACTGAGGCAAGCTCAGCGGGGTCGTTAGCGTGGGGATATCGTTGGTGGTTCAATCTCACTCCGTTGAAAGAAAGACGCATCACCGTGTCGCTCATTGAAGTGCATCAGATCACCAAACGGTTCGGCGGTACGGTTGCGTTGCAGGAAGTTTCCCTGGCGATCACGGCTGGTGAGTTGCATGCGATTGTGGGTGAAAACGGTGCCGGCAAAAGCACGCTGATGAAGATCCTCAGTGGCGTCATCACCGAATTTGATGGCGAGCTACGATTGCGTGGTCAGCCAATTCGTTTCGCAAGCACTCGCGATGCGGAGGTGGCCGGGATCAGCATCATTCATCAAGAGTTAAATCTCGTTGAACAACTCTCCGTCGCGGCGAATATTTTTCTTGGTCGTGAACGACGCGGAACGCTCGGCTTGTTAGACGAGTCGACGGCTCATCAAGAGGCCGCTGACTTGTTTCGACAACTCGGATGCCTACTTGATCCTGGCCAGCGCGTCGGAGAACTGCGCGTCGGTGATCAACAATTGGTGGAGATTGCGAAGGCTCTTTCAAAACGCGCCGACATCTTGATTATGGACGAGCCGACGAGCGCTCTGACCGAATCCGAGACCGAACGGCTGTTTGAGATCATCGGTCGCTTACGAAAAGAAGGGGTGACGATCCTGTATATCTCGCACAAGATGGACGAGATATTCCGGCTTGCCGATCGGATCACAGTGCTGCGTGATGGTCGGCATGTGCAGACGATGCGACGCGATGAGACTCACGTTCGCGAAGTGACGCACTTGCTCGTTGGTCGTGAGATCGAAGAAGCGGACTTTGCGGAACGGCGTCAACCAGGCGGCGTCGTTTTGAAGGTCGAAAACTTGTCGTTACCTTGGCCGGGACACGCGCGACCTTGGCGTTTGAAAGATGTCTCGTTTGAGTTGCGACGTGGCGAAGTGCTCGGCATTGCAGGGCTAATGGGAGCTGGTCGTACTGAGTTGCTCGAATGCCTTTTCGGCGCGAGTGAACTTCCGCCGCAAGGCCGAACATTGCTCAATGGTCATCCAGTTTTTTTCTCGCATCCCCAGGAGGCGGTCGCTGCCGGGATGGCCCTCGTCACCGAAGACCGTAAGCGACTCGGCCTGTTTTCGCATCAGACCGTGGGTGACAACATCATGATCTGCACGCTCGATGAGTTGACCTCGTTGGGACTGATATCGGGAACTCGTGAACGTTCAGAGACGCAAGAATCCATTGTCCGCCTGGGAGTGAAGACCTCCGGAACCGAGGCTCCCATTACTAGCCTTAGCGGCGGCAACCAGCAGAAATGCATCATCGCCCGCTGGTTGCGAACTCAACCGAAAGTGTTGTTGCTCGATGATCCGACACGCGGTGTCGATGTCGGAGCAAAAGCCGAACTCTACAAGCTGATCGACTTCCTCTGCCGCGACGGCTTGGGTTTGATTGTCACATCAAGCGAACTGCCAGAGTTGATCACTCTCTGCGATCGCATTCTGGTCCTGTGCGAAGGGCGTCTGACTGGCGAGTTCGTTCGCAGTGAATTCACCGAACAGGCTCTCATGGAAGCCGCAACCGCCCGACAAGCCTGACGCAGCCTCTGCCGCAATTTGGAAGTCAAAGATGACCAAAGATTCTTTGACCGTCACTCATGGCAAGTCGCGGTTTTGTATTTCTCCAACGGCGGCACTCGTCAGTTGAACTCTCTTCAACGACCGACGACGGCGAAGCATCGCAAGTGCCTCAATGATGACCGCGCTCAGCATTGTAGGCTCACGCAGATCAATCGGTGGAAGGTCGAATCCCGCCCTCTCTAACAAACTTCAAAGCCGGCTACGCAAGGGCGAGGGCAACAAGTAGCTCGTATTTCCGTATTCAGGCGACGAGAGGAGAGACCACCGCCTGAACGCGAAACTACGAACTTGTTTTCCTGGCCCCTAAACGCGTGGCTGTTTCAGTCGTGTCAATCGCCTGAAGCATTGCTTTACATGACCGTTCAGTTTTTGATGCACTCCGCGAACGCAAATTGCGGCGGCGTCTTGATTAGAAAGCACTCGATTGAGTGTAATTCAATGACATAAAGCACGTTACGGATAAAGTCTGATTGTGCCGATTAAATGAATTGCATCAATGGTATTGATTGTGCATTTAAAATCGCTTGTTCGGATTGTAGCGGTTGCGTCAGCGGCCTGCACGATCCCTCGAAATAGCAATCGTGCGAGCGTGCGTGGCGAACGTTGAGTTTGTCCACGTCCCAGCGACCTGAGAGACCGCTGGGAACTTGGTGGCCTGAGAGACCACCAGGCTGGAGCCTGAATCGTCTGGCTGATCCCTGGACCTTTCGTTTGTGGCTCCCACCGACAGTGCGAGAGCGGAAGACACAAGCACAATTTGACTGGCCTTCGCGGTCGTCGAACCGAGTTCTGTTCCTCTCGGCGTGCCCGATTCGTGGCTTCCGCTCTCGCACCTTGGTGCTGACGGAAAAGCTAAGGAGACCGCGCCGTGAACTGCCACATGAGGCGTCACGGTATTTCATAACTTACGAGGGAGTGAATCATGACCAAGCTATGGCGGAAGTTACGTGACGAAGAGAGCGGCTTTTTGATCTCTTCAGAATTAGTCATCGTGGGAACGGTTGGCGTGCTGGCGATGGTGGTGGGATTAGAAGCGATCTCGTCTTCAGTGATTCAAGAACTGAATGACTTAGCGAGCGCCTTCGGTGCGATGAGCCAGTCGTACAATTACCGTTCGATCGCCAAAATTGGCCACGCTCGCATCAGCGGAGCGGGCTACAACGATCGAGGCGACTACTGCGATTGCACTCCGATTGTGCAGACAGAGGTAGGAGGCAAGCTCGACGCTGGAGGAACTTTCTCGGAATCATTCAGCTCACCTGGGGTCGTCCAAGAGCAACTGGTTGTTCCCCCAATGGCCATTACAGCGCCACCTGCTCCTGTAATGATTGCCATTACAGCGCCACCTGCTCCTGTAATGATTCAAGACAAGGTCATCGCCGCACCCTGTGTCACCTGCACCGAAGTGCCAGGAGAGATCATCGAAGAAAGGATCATTCGCCGTCGAATTGGCACATTTTCCGATTGCAGCAGCAGCCCTGCGACCAGTACGAGCAAAACGATCATCGTGCCCCAACCTGAGTCGTTCGCTCCCACGCTGAAAGCTCCGCCAGTACCCAAGTCGAACGTCGGTTCGGAGTCGTACGATCCGAAGCCTAAGAAGAAAAAGTAGTCTGGTGGCGACAACAGTCACAAAGACGTGCTGCTGGAACCACTCCCAAGAGAACTAAGCAGGACGGGGCAATTGCTCCGTCCTTTTTCATTTCCAGAGAGTTCGATTGATACCCAGTCGCGACTCACTGTCTGAATCCAGGTACGTTCATCACAACCCGAGCGGTATCACGCACCAAATGTGCCAGTTCTATTTTGGCAAAGCGGAAACATTTCAAACTTGCTGCCACATCGCCCTGTTCCGACCTAGAACAGCATTCAATGTCGCGATACCGTGCTCCGTGATTTTCGTACGTCATGACAAAGTCTTGTGGAATTCACATTCATGTCCAATGAGCAAATGAATCCAGACATCCCGAACGAATTCGTTCGGCCGAGCAATGCGGGGCAAGTCTTTCTATTTCTGGTCGCACTAGCCGTGATCGTTGCTTTCGTACCGTGGTTGACGATGAAACGTATCGAGCGTGGTGCCGCAAAAGAGAGTCCACCGATCCAGGCTGCGGGTTGGCTCAACGGAGATGCGCCAACAAAGGAATCGCTTGCCGGGAAAGTAGTCTTGATGCATGCCTGGGCCACATGGTGCGGACCATGCAGGCAGTTCACTCCAAAATTGATCGAATTACATGAACAGTACGCGGATCGCGGAGTGGTCTTTATTGGCCTCACGAGCGAAGAGAGCTTTGAATTGAACATCATTCAAAAGTACGTCAAGAAAGCGAACATTTCGTGGCTGATCGGTTACGGAGCCGGAGACACGTTGGCCAACTTCGGCAATCGTTACCTGCCAACAGCCTATGTGATCGGAGCAGATGGCAAGGTGCTTTGGGACTCCGAAAATGGGGGTTCAGTTCAAGACACGCTGGACCACGCGCTGGAGCTAGCGAAAGCGGACAGTTCCCTCAAATGACGACGAAATGTATTTGTCGTCGCAACATTTCGGACCGCTACTGAAGTGATTTTCCAGCCAGTCTCGCCAGTTGGCCTCACGACAACGATGTCAGCCGCGTTTGGAGTTTGTTCGTCGCAAACAGTTTTCGAAGCCGAGAGAAATTGGCATCGACGCTCACTAGTACCACGACCGAGAATTGATCCTCCATAAAAAGCGAGTTTGTGTCATTACTGCATCACCTTTAACGGAGGGTGGTGCGATGCCAAGGAAGGCAGTGCGGATTGAGGCGACGGAGCGGCAACTGGAAATCCTGCG
>JAPLNX010000480.1 GCA_026400935.1 Planctomycetia bacterium
AACTCCCCAATCGTCCCGGCCGCTCGTTCGCCCGAGAAGCCTACCCCCGACGACCAAAATCCAACCAATTCCAAAAAAGAAGACCCAAAAATCCCGGCCCCAAACCAGACTCCTAAAGTAAGTGCCATTGGGCTAACGCCCATTGGCTCGCCAACGGCAAGAAGACAGAGGGCTGACGCCCAGCGGCTCGACAGCGGCGAGAGGCTCGCGGCGGGGGAAGTCAGCGCGATCGCAGTTCGGCGAGACGATGATTGAGGTCGGTGATTTGACGCGGGTGGAGGGGCTGACGCCCAATGGCACTAACTTTACTTGTTGAGTTGGGGAAGGGCGTTTCTCGGATGCCTCACGGCTGAGTTGGACCTCGATGAAGTTGCTCAATGGCCATCTCGACAATGGCGGGAGTCACGAACAAGCTGCTGACCGATTGAAGGTCACGAAGGCATTGCTCGGCAGCGAATTTTGTCAGTCGGCCACATCGGAACGCTCGAACGATCACGCCGAGCGAACCAATCGGCGTCAGACCGAGTCTCTTGGCCGCATCTCGCACGGTCAGATCGTCGGTCAACAGCAATGGAATCGACTGCTGACGACAAACGAAAAGCGACTCGCGTTCGCCTCGATGAAGTTCGTTCAGCGAATTCGCTTGGGTGAATCGGAGAACTTCCGACTCAACAGCCGAAGTCCTCGCCAGACACGGAAGTTGTTCCAGACTGGCGCGTGGAACACTGCCGTTCACAACGGCCTCATCCCACACTGCGTCAGGCAGAAGGAGTTTGTCGAATAACGTCATCAGCGGAAGTTACCCGATCTCTTCCAGATGGATCAATGGCCCCGCATCCGCGACGGCGATCAAGAGCGAGGTGCTTGGTTCGCCCATGCCAAGTCCTCACGCATCGCTAGAGATTGCCGCTCCGCGGTCTCGACCAGATCCAGGCCGACCGCCTCAATGGCGGCATCGCGAGTCATCTGGCCCCGGACGTACTGTTCCAGAATCTTTTCCCGCCACAATTGCCGCAGCCCGGTTTCAATCGCGTGGGCCAAGACGTCCGACTCCGAACGCTGATTATCGCGAGTCAGTTCGGCCAAGTATTCCGCAGTCGTGCTCATGATCTCGCTTCCAAGGAGAGGTCGTGCATTGTTCGCAGTATTGCCAATGTCGCACGATGCAACAACAGGGCATGGCTATGCCACCCGCGATTCGATTTGCTCCATTGCGATCAGTCTTTGCCCGAATCGAAATCAGGCGAGCGAAGCGTCCTTCAAATCACCCGCACTGATCTGGCGACATAGTCAATCTCCAGGCGGCGTTCGTCGAGTAAAGCGACGCCCAGCAAGCATGTGGTGCCAGGACCGATCATGACGCGGACTTCGATGATCTCGCCAAACCACGGAAATTGGACCAAGACAGTCGGATAGGCGTACTGGTCCTCGGTGGCCAGGTCGGCGTGGACGATTCCGGCCGAAACGGCATTGGTTGGGTCGAAGAATTCTTCGCCAACCACCAGCGCACCGTTGAAGCCGGTGTCGATGAGAAAGTCGAGCGGACCTTGACCGAAATCGACGGTCAAATAGGCCGCGCTAAATTCGTCCAAGAAGCCGTCCACGAGTTGCTGCTCCTCCGATGCGAACGGCACCACCCCCACCGACACGAAAAATGTAAACGGGCTTCGTTCCGAATCGCTGCCGAGCAGCAACATCCACTTCTCGAAAGTCACGCCCCAGCACATAGTCGCCAGACTCTGGTTCCAGCGCGATCACGTTCCCAAAGTTCGTGGCCTCCAATTGAGTTCGCCAACGGTCTTCGTAAACCTGTTTCGCAGAGTCTAAAAAAGTCTGTTGTTGCGGATTCAATTTGGGGGCCATGATAAAACTCCTTCGCTTTCGGCGACGCAAAATAACCAGGCGTCCCAGTCACGACGAGAGCAATTGTGTTTAGACCGGGGAGATAGGTAACAGTCGTTCGGAGACATGGGTAACAGGTTGAAGGGAACGAGACTTTGAGAAACAGCGTGTGTGGGTCGTCCGCGACGAGAGGTTCGCGGCGGGGGAAGGCAGCGCGATCGCTGTTTGGCGAGACGATGATTGAGTGCCGCGATTGGTCGCGGACGGTTGAAACCGAGTCGGTTGTTGTGCGGAGTTGTCCGAGGGCGTTAGCCCAATGGCACTTACTTTAGGAGTCTGGTTTGGGGCCGGGATTTTTGGGTCTTCTTTTTTGGAATTGGTTGGATTTTGGTCGTCGGGGGTAGGCTTCTCGGGCGAACGAGCGGCCGGGACGATTGGGGAGTT
>JAPLNX010000485.1 GCA_026400935.1 Planctomycetia bacterium
GCCGGCTTCAGCGTCGCGACCTGTGACGTCTTCGGCACTGGCGAACTGATTCCCGCCGGAGCGGCGGCTCCGTTGCGCAACCGCAAGGTCAACACGCCCCGTCAATTCGCCGGTTTCACTTACGGCTACAACCACGCGCTGTTCGCTCAGCGGGTCCACGACATCATGTCGTTGATCGTGTATGTCAAAGGTGACGATCACGGAGCCACGAAAGTGCATCTCGTTGGAGTCGGCCAAGCGGGCTTATGGGCCGCCGCCGCGAAGGCGATTGTCGGCCCGGCCATTGATCGCACCGCGATCGACACCGCCGGATTCCGTTTCGGATCGCTCACGGAATTCGACGATCCGCAGTTCCTTCCCGGAGCGGCCAAGTACGGCGACGTCCCCGCGCTCCTCGCCCTGTGTGCCCCCAGCGAAGTCTTCATCCTCGGCGAGAAAGAACTCCCCGCCGTCACGAAGGCCAGTTGGCAATCTTCGGGAGCGATCAAGTCCGCGACGCTGTTCAACGGCGAAGCTTCGGCGAAAGCAAACAGCATCGTGCAGTGGTTGTCGAAATAGCCATTCGGGGCCGTAGTCCTCACGATCCACAGGACTCGGATGATCGGACTTAGCCAATCGCTTTTACACGGCAACGTCATCTGAGCCTGTGGGAGGATCGGTACGATCGGATACTCTTCCGTAGGCGTTGCACTGGCGGAGGGATTGCCTCGAAGTGCATGAGCGGAGTACATCGTCTCACACACAAGTTTTCAATTTCCGAGAACACGTGGGAGATTCTTTCGTTCGACAGTCGCGATTCGCGTTGAAGGACATCATGGCGTCACGATTCAGTCTGGCTCTGCTAGAAATCAACTACCTCGGCCCCACATTGATGGTGGCCGATGCGTGTGTGAAGACGGCGGGAGTCCGCATCATCGGAGTCGAAAGCACCGATGGTCCGCAACAATGTTTGAAGCTCATCGGTAAGACAGGCGCAATTATGGCGGCTGCCGAACAGGGAGCTGAAGTGGCTCGCCGTATGGGGAGCCAGTGCATGGTTTCAGTCCTTCCAGCGCCGCTGGAAGAGACATTGAAGCTCGCCAATTCTGAACCGGTTTTTAGTCCGTTGTTGGGTTTATACGATTCTCGCGTTCCGAGAGAGGGTGTCATGAGCACTGAAGCTGTTGGCTTGCTGGAAACTCAAGGTTTAGTGGCCGCGTTACACGCGACCGACGACATGCTCAAGGCGTCCAACGTGACGCTGGCCGGCAAAGAAAAGATCGGCGCGGCGTACATCACGATCATGGTGCGTGGCGATGTGGCCGCCGTGCAAACCGCGATCGAAACCGGCAAAGCGACCGTCGAACGGCTTGGCGGCAAGCTGATCATGGCCGACGTGATCGCCCGCCCGCATCCCGACTTAGCGGCACTGCTGCCGAAATAGTGATGCTTACGTTGCCATTACGCTCCGCGTGATGAGCCGAACGCTCCGCAGACTTTCGAGATTGCGACTTCACCGTGGCCGACTCGCGTTCTGACCCGAAGACCTTTTCGTCGCGTGGTGAGTTCGCGAGTGTAAAAGACTGGCTCGCTGCCGCGTGGCTCATTGGTTACTCGCTTTTCTTCTTCAGCTTTACGCTGCCGAACAGCAATCCGCCGGTGCGACGTGTGGATGTGTGGCTCGACCTGCCGGAAATTCTGTGGGCCAACGTGGTCAATCCGCCGAAGGGGATCGTGACCAGTTGGGCGAATCTCGGTCAGCGGCTTGATTTGATCGCGGTGGCGGTGGCGATCTGGCTGGGAAGTTGGGCGGTCGGCAGCTTGGCGTTGCGAGCGTTGCGAATCCCGCTCGCGCTGCGGTCGATCGAACGGAGCGTGTGTGCGTGTGGCGTCGGGCTCTCGTTGGTGTCGCTGCTGACGCTGGGCTGTGGATTGACCGGATGGTTGTCGCCGTTCTTGCTGGGCGGTCTTCTGGCGGGAGCGTTGCTGAGCGAGGTCGTTCTACACCGACGCGAACGAAGGTTGTTGCCGAGCGGCGGGCCGTCCGTTGCCGAGAAGCGGCCTCGGCGAGATTGGCTGAATCAGATCAACGGAGTGCTCATGCGCGGGGAGCAGATTCCGTATGACTTGGTTTGCAAGAGCCTCGCCGCAATCGTGATGACGTTGTTTTGCGCGGCGATGTTGCTCGGTTCGCTGTTGCCGCCGACGGACTTCGATGTGAAGGCGTATCACCTCACCGGGCCGAAAGAGTATTTTCTCAACGGTCGGATCACGTTCTTAGAGCACAACGTTTACACGAACTTCCCGTTCTTGACCGAGATGCTCTGCCTGCTGGGAATGGTCTTGCGGCAGGATTGGTTTCGCGGAGCGCTCGCCGGACAAGCGGTGTTGATGGGGTTCGCACCGCTGACGGGGCTGGCGTTGTTCTGTGCGGGGCGGAGATGGTTTGGATCGGCCGCCGGTTGGTTGGCGGCGACGATTTATCTTTCGACGCCGTGGACGTATCGCCTGGCGATCATCGCGTATGTCGAAGGGGCGTTGTCGTGCTATTTGTTTCTGACGCTGTTCGCCGTGACGCTGGCGTTGGAACTGCGCTCGTTGCGACTGTTTGTCGTCGCGGGCCTGCTGGCCGGGAGTGCGATGGCGTGTAAGTATCCGGGTCTCGTCTCGGTCGTGATCCCGATGGGACTGGCCGTGGGTGTTGGCGTGTGGCGGCAATGTGGCCCGCGTTCGCCGAGAGCGGATGAGGCGCGCGTGGACGTTTCAAACGCTGCCTCCACCGTAGCTGAAGTCGTGAGACTTCAGTCAAGCGACGCACCGCATCGCCATCCGAAGTCTCACGGCTTCGGCTACGTGAAGGCCCTCGCCGCTTTCGGCGTTGGTGTGGCCATCACGATCGGGCCGTGGCTGTTGAAGAACGTGGTCGAGACCGGCAATCCGGTTTACCCGCTGGCTTACGGTCTGTTCGGCGGTCGCGATTGGAACGCCGCGTCACACGCCAAGTGGCGAGCGGGACACAGTCCGAAGACGTATGCGATCAGCGATCTCGCGGAAAAGTTCATCGACGTCACCGCGAAAGCCGACTGGCTCAGCCCACTGTTGTTTGGACTCGCCCCACTGGCGTGGCTGCGAAGGAGAGATTTCAAATCTCAAATCTCAAATCCCTCCGCCCTCCTCCTCTACCTCGCGTACCTCTTCCTGCAATGGTGGCTGCTGACTCATCGCCTCGACCGCTTCTGGGTGCCGCTGATTCCGGTGGCGGCGTTGCTGGCGGCAGTCGGGGTGGAGTGGTCGCAGACCAAACTCTGGCGTTGGGTGTGTGGGACGGTCATCGCCTTGAGCGTGCTATTCAATCTTGGCTTCGTGACCACGCCGTTGTGTGGGTACAGCGCTTATTTGGCGGATCTCGACAAAGCACGCAGCGGCTGCGAGAGCACAGCGGAAGGGATTGCCTATCTCAATCAACTGCACGATGCGGGGAAGTTGCCGCCGGACGCCGTGGTCTTGTGCGTTGGCGAGGCTCAAGTCTTCGATGCTCGACCGCGAGTGATCTACAACACGGTGTTCGATCAGCCGATCCTCCGCGATTGGTTGGCCGAGCGGCCTGCGGATGACGTTGCCGAGCGCGACTGGCCGCTCCGTCCGATCGAGGATGTGCGGCGGCAGTTCGAGTCGCATGGGGTCACACACGTGCTCGTCAACTGGCAGGAGTTATTGAGGTATCGGATGACGTATGGGTATTCGGACTTCGTGACTCCTACACGCTTCATGTGGCTGCGAAAGCACGGTCTACTTGGAGACCCCGCGATATTCTCGATGGGAATGGGGGACTACGAAAATATGGATGAGAAGAGTCGAGCTGACCTCGATCGCTGGGGACCGGAATTGAAAGTGATGCATGAAGGAAAGATGAGATACGTGACATGGCAAGTGTTCGCCGTGCGAAAGTAAGCACAACACTTGAGATAACATCTCCGCGCGGAGGACACGAGTCGGAGCTGGGCTTCTTCTTTTCTTCTCCTGGTCGTCTGCGTCTTCTGTGTCCAATCACAAGAAGATAGTTTTTAAAATGGGACACGGATCACAAGGAAATCACGGAGTCGAGCAAATGTCGGGAGCGGTTCAAGAGTCGGTATCACTCGAAGGCAAGACGTTGTTCATCACGGGCGGCAGCCGCGGCATCGGCTTGGCGATTGCATTACGAGCGGCTCGCGATGGTGCGAACGTCGTGATTGCTGCGAAGACGTCGGAGCCCGATCCGCGGTTGCCGGGGACGATTCATTCGGCGGTCGAGGAGATCAATGCTTTTGGCGGGCACGGCCTCGCGTGTGTGTGTGATGTGCGTAGCGATGAGCAGATACAGGCTGCGGTGACCAGAACGGTGGAGACTTTTGGTGGGATCGACATCTTGATCAACAACGCCAGCGCGTTGTTTCTCACGGGAACGCTCGACACGCCGGCGAAGCGGTTTGATTTGGTCCACGCGGTCAACGTGCGCGGGACGTTTCTGACCTCACAAGCCTGCTTGCCGCATTTGCGCCACGCGGCGAATCCCCACATATTGATGCTCGCCCCGCCCTTGAATATCGAGGCGCGGTGGTTCGCGCCGCATTTGGCTTACAGCCTGTCCAAGTTCGGCATGAGCCTGTGTGTGCTGGGTATGGCGGAAGAATTTCGGTCGGACGGGATCGCCGTCAATGCGCTCTGGCCACGAACGGCGATCGCGACGGCGGCGGTGCGCAATCTGCTTGGGGGAGACGACGCCCTTCGTCGTTGTCGCAAACCGGAGATCGTCGCCGACGCGGCGCACTCGATCGTGTCTCGCCCCAGCCGCGAATGCTCCGGTCACTTTTTCATCGACGATGATGTGCTGCGTGCTGACGGAATCAGCAATCTGTCGAACTACGCCGTTGATCCTACAACAGATTTGTTGCCTGACTTTTTTGTGTGACCGTTGATCGATCAGCAGAGGACGCAAGATGAACGTTACTGCGATCATTGAGTCGATTCTTGAAGAGTACGCTCTGCCTTGGAACGGCATGCACGGCATCATTCATTGGGGGCGAGTACTCGAAAATGGATTGCGGTTGGCGAAGGCATCTGGTGGCGATCTTGAGGTTGTCACCTTGTTCGCTCTGTTTCACGATTCACGACGAATCAACGAGGGACGTGATCCGGGACACGGTAGTCGCGGAGCATTGCTGGCCGAACAGTTTCGTGGTGCGCACTTCGAGCTGAGCGACAAGAGTTTTGAGTTGCTGCAATATGCTTGCACGTGGCATACCGACGAGGTGAACCACGAAGACATCACGGTGCAGTGTTGCTGGGACGCTGACCGGCTGGATCTCGGCCGAGTCGGTATGTCTCCGAATCGCCGCTTTCTCAACACGGCGGCGGCAAAGTCGGACGACATTTTGAATTGGGCTCACGGTCGAGCGGCAATGGCGTTCATCCCGGAATGCGTTCAATCGTTGTGTGAACGTATTGAAGTGCGAGCGGCGACGACTGACGTCGGATGAAGTGGTTGCAAAAGGCGCAGCTTTGGCAGCGTGCCGGTGATTTCAGCGGACAAACAGTACAGGAGAGCCGCCCATGCTACGGTTTGAAACAACCGCTATTTACTCGCCGCTTCGCCGAATTCCGTGTCGGGGAAGCGAGTCGCGATTTCTTGCATCACGCGGCGTGCATCGGCGGTTTGGCCGAGTCGGCGCAGGGACTCGGCCGCTTCGTAGCCGGCTCGCGAAGTGAGGCGGGGATCGGTGTCGTCCATCAACGGAAGCCACAGCAACGCGGTCGCCGCTCGGTCATGCTCGCGACGCATCTTCCAACCTCGACCGAGCAGGTACGATGGCCCGGCTCGTAGAGAGGTTGGCATTTGCTGAACGCGATCGTCCCAACGCTGTAATTCCAAATCGCTGACATCCAGCGATCGTAACTTCATACGCCACGATTGTGCTTGAGCCAGTTGCCGCACACGCTCGTCGCCACTCCGTTGCAGGGCGGCCAATTCTTGCTGAGCCGATTCGCCTAGCTGATTGTCTTCGAGCAGAAAACTAGCTCCCAACAATCTCGCAGAGTCCAACTCGTGGGTCAGCCAGACACGCGCTTGCGACTTCGCACTGCTGCTCACCGATTCCGGAGCCCACATCAGCGGGATTACTCCGAAATGCCGCGTCGTCCGGTCGCTCTCCAAGATCATCAAGAACCGAGTCCCTGCGGTCACTCGATCCCCTTGTCGCAAAGCACAGCGGACCAACGATGCCAGAATCTCACGTCGGACCCAAATGCGCGGCTCAGAAACCAACGCTTCCTGAAATGACTTAGCCGCCTCATCGACACGCCTGTCGGTGAGTTGTCTTCGGCCACGCTCGTGCGATTCCAGCCAACTGGTTCGCACCTCAACAACTTGCTCAGCCGGATAAGTTTTTTGATTCCCCCCCGACTTGATCTTTACCGTGATTTTTTCACCCGTGTAATCAACGATCTGACACGGCACGACCATCTTGCTGCTCTGTCCTTCTTGTTGCAGCACGACCTGATCTTGAGCCAACAAGTCCATCGGAATCAAACAGGCCAGTGTGAGTTCCAAGGCCAATGCTGATCGGATTGAGTAATTCATCGCACAACCTTGGTGGCGAATCGAGCGGCGACAGCCCCAGAAATAAGGCTGGCTGCGATCCAATCTGAGGCTGACGCCTCATGGCACGTGACCGATGAAGCGGAGAGACAGGGATTCGA
>JAPLNX010000261.1 GCA_026400935.1 Planctomycetia bacterium
CGACCCTTCGTGCATCTTCTGGAAAAAACCTACGAACGCGGCGTGACACTCACCAAAACCGCCCTCCAACAATACGCGCCTCACATCCAACGCTCCGACACCTTGCCCAAATGGAGCGTGACCATCCGCCCGCACTAACCGTTAGAGCATTTCAGACCAGTTGTCTTAGTCACTTGGGAGTCTACGGTGACCGCGAGTCGCCTTGAGGAAGCCTGTTGCTGTTGCAACGGATTCGATCAAGTTTTATTTCGCATGCTCACTTTGCAATACAGAAATAAGTTGCACTTATTCAGAAGCTGACGATCGACCACACGTGGCTGTCTCCAGAAGCCATCGCTGCCTTCGCCAAGCCGCAGCGCTTCCAATGATCCAACTCACTGCGTGCGAAACCTGAGACGTCGCTTGGAATCACCTCACCGAGGCTCTGCCTCACACGCGTTTATTGTGGAATGGTCAGGCACGAAAGCCGTGAGCCACATGGTTCGACTGTTGGATTGAATGGCACGCCGATTTTTGGGGCGAGAATTCTTGCGGAGCTGGGAAGGCTTGTTCGGAGTCATTCGGCGGTGACACGGCGAAATTGAAAGCGTTCGATCTCTCCGGCACTAAAGTCACCGATCAACACATGGAGTCGGTCGTGCAGGTCAAGACGCTGAAGCGATTGGACCTCAGCCGGACGGCGGTGTCGAAGAACATGATTGAGCAAATCAAAGTCGCGCTGCCGGAGTGCGAACTCATCTCGCCCTGAGACCACTTTCGCTCGACAGAACCCACCGCTTGTCCGTTAGAAAAAGGGGCGACAACTCACGCGGCTTCGATTTGGTCACCAGTCAGACAGGCCATCGTGTAAAGCAGATGCTGCTCTTCGCATTTATTGAGATAGTCTGCAGGCATTGCGGCGACGACAGCGTCATCGAATTCCAGAATGAATTTCTGATTGGGTTTCTTGCCGCTCAACTCGACGATGGTGGCGGCCCAGCCAGCAAACGAGACTTCTGGGAAATCCGGCGAAGTAATGCCAGCCCTCACTCGCACTCGCGAGCCCACTGTCAATTTGCCTGAAGATGAACTGCTCATGACACCTCAAACACCACCGCGAAGCAAAATGACGCAGCGCAGCAAGTTAATGACAACGTATTAACCGGCCCGCGACGAAAACACTCATCCGTGAAGCGGCGGGAAATATAGTGACCGCCCCTTTCGCCCGCCAAGCCTTTTGCAATTGCGAATTCAACAGCGCGGAAATCGTTTTTCGCAATCAGCCTGCCCGACGCTCACACGTTTTGGCAGTATGAAGCAGTCTGTTGGCACCTTCTCAAAGCACCGTTAGCATTCGCCACCCATCCGGCCGAATGGCGAAATAGGCAGACGCACAGGACTTAAAATCCTGGGTCCCGAAAGGGGCGTGCGGGTTCGATTCCCGCTTCGGCTACTGTACGGATTGCAGTGTCTCGCAACGACTGGCATGTATTGGCAAAACGAAAACCTTCGTTGCCGAGATGCGTTTCGTTGCGAGGCACTGCGGCAGGTTGCTGCGCCGCTTTTTGCGCCGCCTTCTCAAAATGAGCGTCGGTTACTTGGAGATAGTGCTTGGCTGCCATCAACTGGCTGTTGCCAAGCCACGCTGTTACGACGTGAAGCGGATAGATTTCGGCCAATTCCGTTTCGCGAGTGCTGCGAAGGTTTTGAAACAGTTTTGGCCAAGCCTTCAATCCCGCTCGCTTGATGATTCGCAACATATGCGTCCGAAGGTTTTGGTCGCCATCTCGATAACGTTTGATGACAAAATCTGATCCGTCCGCAGGAGTATCGAACGCGGCATCCAAGTGTTCTCGCAGTTCGGGGAAAAGTGGAATCCAGCGAGTCTCTTTTCCTTCGTGGTGTTCCGTCTTGGGCGAATGGACAAGCAATCGACCACGTTCCCAATCAACATCGCTCCAACGGAGCTTTTGCGTTTCTGACGGAGTTCGCAGGCCACCGAAGCGAGCCAAGGAAAAAATCAGTCGCCATTCGTGATCAGGGCAGGCATCCAAGACTTTCGCAGCGTCCTCGTTATGGGCGAGCAGCTTTTCACGAGTCAGCAACCGTAATGCTAAGACGCTTGGCATTCATGCGGAGTTTGGAATCGTCGATGCTGACAAGTGCCCAAGTCCCGCCCGCGAAATCACAATTCGATTTGTGCTTTTCGAGGCTCGTTGGACTCGGCACCGTCAGCCCTTCCATGTGCAATTCTATCGCCTCTATGGCCATCGCCAGCGTTACATCCAACGTCTCACCTGCGGAAAAAAAATTCCGACAGATCGGGCACCGTCGTGCCGCAATCCGAGTCCGCATCTTTGTGAGTCTCGGTGGGAAAGATCATGGTTACTCGTTCCAATCCACTCGTTTGAAAACCGACTTCAATGTCCTTGTTGGCACATCTCTTCTGGGGTGCGTAGTCATCACCAATCTTGACTGTACCGAATGTTTGAAACTGTTTTTCTTCGTCGGCAGATGTCCCAATGAGTTTGTGCAAGGGTTGAGATTACAAACTGTATCTGCCCATGATGGTGGCCGTTGAGTTCGCCAGTTTACTTTGCGGAGAGGATATCATGGCAAATCGTTTCGGTGGGGCATTGGCGGCGCGGCCGTTGCAGTTCATTTGGATTGCTGACTGTTCCGGATCAATGGCAGGCAAGAAAATTGAGTCGTTGAACTTCGGCATTCGCGAGGCGATTCAGCCGATGCGAGAAGTTGCGACCGAGAACCCAAATGCGCAGGTATTGGTTCGCGCCATTAAGTTCTCGGATGGGGCGCAGTGGCATGTCTCGCAGCCGACCGAGATTCACGATTTCAAGTGGGCCGACCTGACGGCGGATGGTGTGACGGATATGGGAAAGGCGCTGCAGTTGGCAGCGGACGCGCTCAAAACCAACAACATGCCAGAACGTGGATTGCCTCCAGTGTTGGTGCTGCTGAGCGACGGTCAGCCGACTGATGATTTCAATGCGGGCTTGAAGGCAATGATGGATCAGCCGTGGGGTGCAAAAGCGGTGAGGGTCGCGATTGCAATCGGTGATGATGCCGACTTGGACGTGTTACAGCAGTTCATTGGGCATCCCGAACGAAAGCCGATTCAAGTCACGAATGCGAACGACTTGGTCAAGATGATCAAGTGGGCTTCGACGGTGCCGCTCAAAGCGGCCTCGAATCCGAATAGTCAGCCGATGGGACAGTCGATAGCAGCCGGTGTGGTCCCGATTCCGGCACCGCCGCTGAGCACTTTGCCGATTGATCCCTCAGACGTGTTCTAAACCGACTCGCAAACACGCGGCGTCTCTTGTGAATCAGTGGCAGCGGCTGAGCGGTGAATCATGTCAAAGGCTCGATGGAAAGTGTTTGGGGCGAGTGTGCGCGGTGCGACACACGTTCGGAGACAACTGCCAAATCAAGATGCTTGGTGCGATGAAGTGCGATCGGACGGTACGTCGCCGGTGATCGTCGCCGTTTCCGACGGGCATGGCAGTGAGCACTGTTTCCGCAGTGACGTTGGCTCGCAACTGGCCGTTGAAGCGGCGGTCACGGAGTGCAAGTTATGCCTCGAAGGCTTGTCTATCGCCTCGCCATCTGAGATCAAGGACACGATCGAGCGGCGATTCTTGGGCCACTTGGTGCGGGCGTGGAAAGATCGTGTCAAACGCCACTCTGCCGAGCATCCCATAACCGATGATGAGCTGGCGCGAGTTCGTGCCACTCGGAAGACTGGCGTTGAGAACAAAACGATTCTCGATGCCGAACTTTGGCGAGCCTACGGGGCGACGTTGCTGGTCTTGGTGTTGACCGAAACCTACGCGCTCTATTTGCAGCTCGGTGATGGCGAGATGCTGATCGTCAGCGACTCGGCTGTTCCGACGGATGCCGAACCCTCGGCAATCATCGTCTCGCGACCGTTGCCCAAAGACGACTCGCTGATCGCCAACGAAACCACCTCGCTTTGTCGAGACGATGCCGAGCGGCAGTTTCGCATCCGTTTGCAACTTTTCGAGGGTCGTCCTCCTGCGTTGTTCCTGCTCTCCACCGACGGCTACTCGAATGCCTTTGAGTCGTCCGCAGGCTTTGAACAAGTTGGCGGCGACCTATTGCGAGCATTGCGGGAACAGGGTTTGGAAGCCGTATCGCGCGACTTCACCGACGAGCTCAATCACGTCTCAGAACAAGGCAGCGGCGACGACGTCACCGTGGCGATTGTCTTTCGCGACGATTCGGTTCAGCAAATGGCCAGCCCACCTTCCAGCGTTCACTCGCAGAAGCAGAATTGGTGGCATCGTTTATTCGGAAACTAACCTGACGAAGGACAGCCATGAGCGATCTTTTGCAACGCGGACAAGTTCTTCGCACCAAGCATTCCGGCCAAACTTGCACGGTCGAACAATTCTTGGGCGGTGGCGGACAAGGCGAAGTGTTTCGAGCCATGTGGGGCACGATGCCAGTGGCCTTGAAGTGGTACTTCAGCCACACGGCCACGCCAGAACAACATGCCGCTCTGGAAAAGCTCGTCACCGACCACAAGCCCCCGACCAACAATTTTCTCTGGCCGCTGGACTTGGCCGATTCCGACCATCTGCCGGGATATGGCTATGTGATGCGTCTGCGAGAACCGCGTTTCCGCAGCTTACTCGACTTGGTCAGCGGACGGATCGACCCCACATTTCAGACGTTGGTCACGGCGGGATTGCAACTGGCCGACAGCTTCTACCGATTGCACGCTGACGGACTGTGTTACCGCGACATCTCATTCGGCAACGTGTTCTTCGATCCGCAGAACGGCGAAATCCTTGTCTGCGACAACGACAACGTGACGGAGAACCGTTCGTCGCATTGCGGCATCCTCGGCACGCCTGACTTCATGGCCCCGGAGATTGTGCGCGGCGAGGCTCTGCCCAGCCGGCAAACCGATCTGTACTCGCTGGCCGTGTTGTTGTTCTACATCTTTCACATCAGCCATCCGCTGCTCGGCCGCCGGATTTTGAGCATTCGCTGTTGGGACTTGCCCGCTCGGATGAAGCTCTTCGGCAATGAGCCGCTCTTCATCTTTGACCCACAAGATCAGTCGAATTCCGCCGTGGCTGAGTCGGTTGATCCAACCGGCGAGGCGGGAGCGAACGCGGTCAACTATTGGCCGATCTTTCCGCAAATACTCCGCGACACTTTCACCAAAGCATTCACATCGGGCCTGCGTGACCCGGACAACCGCGTCATGGAAGGCGAATGGCGCGGCGTGTTGTCTCGACTCCGTGACGCGATCTTTTTCTGTGAGCACTGCGGCAAAGAAAACTTCTACGACTTGGAAATGCTCAAGTCGTCCGACAGCGTAGGGCCGTGTCCATTCTGCCAGAAGACGCCGCGACTCCCATATCGGCTGCGCTTGGGCAAGACCGTCGTGATGCTCACCCACCAAGCCAAACTCTTCCCTCACCATCTCGACGACCACCAGCCGTTCGACTTCACGCGCCCTGTGGCCGAGGTCGTTCAGCATCCGACTAACCCGAATATTTGGGGCTTGAAGAATCTCACGTCCGACAAATGGGTCATCACCACCGCAGACGGTTCAACGAAAGACGTCGAGCCCACCAAAAGCGTCCCACTTGTCTCCGGAACGAAAGTGAGCTTCGGTCGCGTCGAGGGAGAGATACGCCACTGACCGCCCCCACTGAGCTTGCCTCGGTGGAATTGGGCCTTTGCACTACGACCAAATTCACTCGACAGAAAACTTCGGCGTAGTGCAAAAGCCCTGAAACCACTGAGGCAAGCTCAGTGGGGTTTGTGCAATCCATAGTCGTGCGATGTATCGCCGCACTTTCGCTGACGTTCTTCGTCCAAGATTCGCTCAACATCAGCATCCGAAGGTGGCTGCGGCACTTTCCACGCTCCGACCAAATCGCCGGGCGTGCCGCATTGCGCGGGGCTAAGCGTGGAACCGTCGAGCGAATTCAGAAGCCGCGTTGCTAGCGACAGTCGCCATGATGCAGACCACGAACTGACTTTGTCCCAAGCTTCATTGACGGGGTCGTTGTCGGCGGAAACCATCAGATTGTCTCCTCTTCGCAAATGATCGTGGGCGAACTGTCCATCGCCTCCCAGCTCGATTGTTCTCTTGGCCATGTCTGCATAGTCTGGTCCGCGTTCGCCGTGAATTCAAACCTTCAGATTGGCCTTCAACCGGGATTATCGAGCCTTCTTCCATGCACGACCTTCCTCGTCAAAAGCTGACCGAACTACTGGCCAAGTATGGTCACGGGGTTTGTGACGATCCGAAGCGGCTCGAAGCTTTACTGAAGGATCTGCTCCGCAATGAACACAAGCGCGAGACTTTCGTTCTGACCAACGCGCTGCGAGAAGGAGTCGCGAAAGAACTACGCACCTCGACGACAACACTGCCGACCGAAGTGTTGGCCGCGAAACTCGTGCGGCAATTGCGTAGCAATTTGGGACTGGAAGATAGTGTCGCTCGGTGGGGAGTCGAAAGCTGGGCGATCGCATTAGGGGTGCCGATCCGCTTGCCAACCGACAATCCCACGACGCTGTCACTGCCCCCGTCGATATTTAGAAGCAGTTTGAATGGATCACTTGAATCAGTCATTCGCGAGTTGGCCGCAGCGACGAGCAAAGCATGGGCGCGCCATCACGGACAACTTCGGGAAAGAGTCGATCGCGCATGGACCGTCGTGAGGGGTTTGTTGGTACTTCTCCTGACTTGCTGCGGCAATGGCGTGAAAGCGGCAAAGAATTCCTGCGTGCGATTTCCAACTTGCCATCTTCGAGCACCAGTAAATCCCCGTTATTGGATTACGTTCCTCGCGTTGTCCGGTACTCTGACCGCGATCCTTGTAATCTCTCCGAGTCGGTGGAGATGGTTAAATACCACAACCAACTCACCCGCGTCGGTTGAAGTCGCGTTACTTACCAATGCGTCCTCATCGGAAGACGTGACGATCCAACCGACGGGCGATTCCGGCGCACCGATCCCATCGGCTTCCAAGCCGTTCGAGAATTCGACTCCAGATCCGGTGCCGTTTTCCAATCTGAACGACGTTGGTCGCGCGATTCCCTCACCAACGGAAACAAAAACAAATCCAACCCCAGGAAGATTCGACGACAACTTGGAAACAACCTCGCCACGGAATCAAACCAAGCAAGACCAAGAACCACTTGAGAAGCCTTCCGCGAAAGTTGCTCAGGTTACGAAAACGGATCTTCCCAAGCCGATCAAGTCTGCGTCGAAGGATGAACTCGGCAAATTTGTTCCAAGAACCGAACGACTCAAACCACTTCAAATAGACAAACTGCCGGACCAGCCACCTTCGGTTAGTCCATCAAAAGAGGGCATGGAACGGGCCAAAGAGTATCGAAAACGTGGCGACGAAGAGTTTGGTATCAACAATTACAAGGAGGCGATTCGGCAATATTCTTTCGCGGTACTTCTGGATGGTTCGGAAACCTCTTTCGGGGACCGCGCCGTTGCAAATTTCTATGCACGCAACTATCGAGACGCGATCGAAGACTGCACGAAAGTCATCGGCCTGAGTCCACGCAACGCAGCGGCGTTCTACATGCGGGGACTTTGCTATCGCAAATTGGAGCAACCGTCTCAAGCCGAACCAGACATTGCCCGCGCCGTGGAACTGGATAAGACAATCGTTGAACGTCGCCAGCAATGGGTGAAGAGATAACTTC
>JAPLNX010000282.1 GCA_026400935.1 Planctomycetia bacterium
AGCGGCAAAAAGGAAAACATCGCCATGAATGCCGATGGTTTGCCGATTGCCTTGAAGTTGGCGATTGCAGCGCCAGCGGTCGCGAATCCGAAGCCAGCGGCCACAGCAACACCCGCACCCGCACCTGCTCCTGCTCCTGCTGGGAAAGAAGTCTCACGCGGCTGGATGTTTCACATCGTCCCGGCGGGCGAAACAAAACCGATCGTGCAGTACGTCATTCCGCGAGTCCGTCCGCCGCAAACGTATTTCAATTCGACGAAGTCTGCGGAGTTTCAGGTCAGGTTCCGTAATCGAGAATTGAAAGTCGAGCTGCAACGCCGGAAGGAGCTGGAAGAGATCGACCGCGTGTTGCCGGAAAGCGTTCGAGTGAACTTGTTGCTGCCGAAAGCTCTGGATGTGCTGCGGACGGACAATCAATTGGTGCGGACACTCAAACGCGGTGAGAAGGCCAGTCTGCTAGCGCGGTTCGGGGCGGAGCACTTGTCGAAGTTAAACGCTCAAGAATTTACCGTCTCGCTCAATGTGGACGGCTGGCCGCGCGCGTTTCCCTATCGAGTTCGCCACGATGAAGAGGCGGTCGAGGTCAACACGTCGCGACCAATCATTGTGGACCCGCCAACTGGTTCGGTCTTTCCCGTGGGAAAGGAACTGCCAATTGAAATTCAGATCGACTCCGAACGGCTCAACAGCTTCGGTTTGGATGAACCTTGGAAGCTAGTTTGCGAAATGGTTTCAAACAGCGAATCCAACATTTCGCCTGCCCCGCAAGAACTGACGATTGTCCGATCTCTGCATGAGTCCATCGAGTTGATTAGTCAAAGCGAAGAAGATCCGTGGTTGCTGGCGGCGGCGGTTCGCAATCACCGAGTTAGTTTCGACACGGAAGGACTGAAAGGTCGTTTTTCAATTCGAGCAATTGCCTCACGACCGGGCGCCGACACGGAAGGACTGAAAGGTCGTTTTTCAATTCGAGCAATTGCCTCACGACCGGGCGCCAAAACACAGCCGGCTGGCGCGGGTGAGTCAGAGAAAATACTCGTCGCGATTTCCGATCCCGACCATTTGCCCCAGACGCCAAAGTTGATCGGAGCGGCCTCGGAGAGAATCCGTCCGGGTACAAAGACCGATTGGACTGTGAAAGTTGTTGCCGAAGACCCTGAGGCGGGAATCACAGAAATTGCTGGCGGCTTCGATGCCGACACAGACGGAAAACTCGGCGAAAAAGAGATCATTGAAGAGACGAAGCGGTTTTGGGCGAACCCACTTGATGAAGCCGTCCGGCGAGTGACATTGACGATTCCCGCCGCGCAGCTTCCTAAGCTCACAAAGAGCTACGACTTCTTAGTGGTTGCGAAAAACGGCGTTGGCAAAGTTTGCAAGCAACCTCTCATAGTCACATTGGAGGTTGATAAACCCCGAGGCTGGGTCGCGATCAAGATGCCCAACTTGGGTTTGAAAGACTTTGTGCTGGTCATCAAAGGAAGCGGCATCGACAAAAAGATCCCGGCAAAAGGCGATACAAAGCTTGAGGAGTTGCCCGTCGGCGACTACGAATTCCGACTTGCTAACAGCATTGACGACACCAAGACCGGCAAGACCGAACGAGTCACCATCACCGCCGAGAACACCGAAGGTCAGCCAGCTTCGGTAACAGTAAATCCCCCTTAACCCAAGTTTGTTTTCCATAATCTCACACGAGCCTTCAAACAAGCGATGTCCACCAACCCCACCGAAGTTTGCCTCGGTGGGGTCTTTTGATTGAGCGTTAGACGGACATCGCCGTTGCCCCCTCGCTTACGCGTCGGGCTAGTGATCCAGAAAGCGAAGCACATGGCGTTTCTTCAGACGATCATCGACTCGATTTGTAACGGTTTTTTGTGGGTCTTCGGGGCCGCCAAGAAGACGACGCATCTGTCGCCGCGAACGTATCAAATTTTGCACGCGATCGTCGTCGTGCTGATTGCGTTGTTAGCAGGCTACTTCAGTCTCGATCTCCCGTTTGGCAAAGATGTCGTTTACGAGAACGAGTTTGTACGAGACTACTTTTGGGGCATCTTGGTCGTTCTGCTGTACGCTTTCGTGCGACTGGTCTTGTTTGTGATCAGTTTGTTTAGTGTTGAGGATGCTTCCGAATTTCCCGACATCGACCGTGCTTGGGCTGAAGCTCAGGTTCAACTGGGACGGCAAGGTCTAAATTTGCAATCGTTTCCGTTGTTCATGGTCGTCGGCCTACCCGAAGACCAAGAGCGGGCTTTCTTGATGGGCGCAAAGTTTCCGGCAGTAGCGACTGGGCCAGCAGTAGACACGAGCCAGCCGTTGCGCATTTTTGCGAATACGAAGGCCGCATTTTTGTTCGTACCTGGTGCCTCGGCTATTGTGCGGCAAATGACGGAAGGTCCGCGGGCGTCACTTGGTGGTGGATCGTCGATCGCCACGATGTCATCTCCGGGAGCAATTGGATCCGCAGGCTCCATGATGACGTTGTCCCCAGGCCAGATGCCGTCTGGTCACTCGGATGGCGGCGGCGGTTTCGGAGCATCCATCCTCGGCGGCATGTCCACCATGGCTCCGGGAGCGGCGCAAGGAATGGCGTCCGGACAAGCGCCGCTTCCAATGGGTCGCCCCAGCGAGTTGCAGCTCAGTGGATCGGTTGGCCCGCTTTCCAGTGAGGCGCTGTATGAGACAGAGCGTCGCTTGCGATATGTCTGCCGACTGATCAGCAGTGCTCGAAAACCGTATTGCAGCATCAATGGTTTGGTCACCGTTGTTCCGTCGCAGTGGGCAGCAGAGGGAAGCCAAGACTTCTCGCATGTAGTTGCTCAAGACGTATGTGTGTTGCACGAAGGTTTGGAAATGTTATTTCCTGTGGCCTGTTTGTTTTCCGGGTTGGAGTCGATGGGTGGCCTTCAGGAATTTCTCAGTCGCGCAGCGGACGTCAACCGTGCGTTTTCAGGCGAAGTGAAGGCTGGATCGCGATTCGCCACGGGGCGGCCTGTCGATCCGGAAGCCGCGAGCTGGGTGACAAAGTACTGCGTGGGTTGGTTCCGCGACTGGATTTATTCGACCTTCAAAAAGAATCCTTCGTCTTCGAGTAATCCTCGGCTCTATCGGCTGTTATCAGAAATCAGCGATCGTCGTCGGAGTTTCGCCCGGCTGCTGACGGGAGGATTCGGTCATCTTTTCGGCGATCAACCAGTGCGATTGCTCGGTGTGTATTTCAACGGTCGAGACTCTCAAAGTCGTTCTCATGTGTTCGTCAAACAGTTGCTCGACAACGTGCTGGCGGAACAAGACAACGTCGTTTGGAGCCCACAGAGAATCGCTCGCGACGACGCTTCACGCACTTGGACTTATTGCGTCTATGCCGTTATCGGTCTGATGTTAGTGGGTGATGTGTATTTGGCTTATCAACGTTGGTTCTAACTCTGATTTCTGCCACTCCACCGAGGAAAGCTCGATGGGGGCATGTGAGTTTCGATAAGCTCAGGCCAAATGTGTTGAACGATATTCCAAACGAGGGGAAGTCTGATGGGTTGGCAAGATCAGGGACCAGCAGCAGACGGTGCGGGAGGCGCATCACGGTCTTGGAGACAACCAACGTCTGGACGTCCTGAGCCTGAATCACGTCCAGTGGCCGCGGCCACTAAGGCACGTGGCAAACAATTCTTCGCGTCATCTCTTGCAGTTGTTTGTGCAACATTGTTTGTCTGGCTCTTGATGCTGCTTTCAAGAGGCTGCGTCAGTACCGAACTGATCGTCAACACGACCTTCGATTATGAAACCAAGAAGTCCGGCGCAATTCCGCCCAATTGGATGGGAGACTCCGATCGCAAAGCTTTGGAATCGTTAGCCGCCAAGGGAAACAAGTTGACGGTCACACCATACAAAAGTGACTCAGAACTCCAACAACGCTTGAAAGACATTTTCACCGGTAAAGATACGAGCAAGAAGAAAGACACAGTTTGTGTGATCTATCTCTCAGCTCACGCAGTGCTGGAATCGTTCATGGACGAGAAGGTCAAATCGGCCGATGCCGATATCGTGCTGCTTGCCAAGGACGACGATCTCGAATCCAAAACAAAGCGAGTACGACTGTCCGAAGTTTGGAACGCACTTGAGCGGTTGCCCAAGGAGCAAAAGAAACTGGTGCTGCTGGACCTCAGCCGTTTGCTGGGAGAATGGCGATTAGGGATTTACGACAACTTCGTCATCGAGGCCATCCAGGAAGCTGTTCAGAAGCAGAAGCCCAAGATTGAGAACCTGTTCGTGATGACTTCGTCATCGGCAGGCGAGACGAGTTGGGTCAGCTCCGATCTCGGTGATGAGGGTCAATCGGTCTTCGGTCACTTCGTCGCACGCGGGCTGGCCGGTGAAGCGGACGAGTCTGGTGGTAAGCCGGGAGATCGCAGCGTCACTGTGCTGGAATTGTTTCGTTACGTCCACACGCGTGTGAACGAATGGGTCATCAACAATCGTGATCCTGCCGGCCAGCATCCGCGTCTTTTTGCTGCGGACTTTGATGCCGAAAAAGCTCTGCAGGGTAAGGATTCGACCTTTGCTGTTTGTGCCGCCGGTAGTAGGGCCGCGGCGACATCGAAATCGGCAGTTGACCCAAAACCAGAAGGATCAAAGAATGCGATCGCGAAGCTTCTTGATCTGTGGACGCGCCGGCAGAAACTCGAACAACCACCACTGTCGGTCAACGCCATTTATCACCTTGATCCAGTGGGATTTCGCGCGTTAACTCAACGATTGATGCGTGCGGAAGAATTCGTGATTCATCGAGACTTCAGCAAAGCAATCAGCGAGATCGACAAAGCGGAGACGTTGTGCGGCAAGCTCGAAACACTCGCGAAGCAAGGCCACTTCGCAACGGCGAAATTCACCACAGATGAAAAGTTTGTTCGCCAGTTGGCTGACCGTTACGGATTGGGATCCGCTCCAGAACTGAAGCCGGCGGTCATTGAACAAAGTACGAACGCGACCCCGAATGCGATTCAAGACAAGGCATCGATCGATCTGCCTGACGAGCACTTGGCCAAAGTTTTAGACAACGCTCACAAGCAACGCGGGATGCCAGTGGCGATGAAAACTGCCGAGGTCGAGACATGCAGGATGGCCCTTGTGGAACTGCGGAAACTCGCCGAAAGCGTCGCCTTCGGGCATCACACCGTGTTGCCGTGGCTGCGAAACGATTTGTTGGCCGCCGATCAGTCACGTCGCGAGGCCGAGGACAGTTTCTTCATTTACGAAACGGCCGAGTCGCGAAGAAAGCGAGAGACCTCGAAGAAGGATAACACTCCCACCGACGACTCTGCGGAGAAAGGACGCGAGGTGCAAAACCTCGTCGCCGAAGCGCGTCTGCGATTTGAAAAATTACAAACGCGCGCTAAAACGTTGCAAGGATCTCAGTTCGCATTGAATCGAGCGTGTGCCACGCTGCCGGAGTGGCTGGCGTTTGTGGCTAATCGTTGGACGGACAAAAATCAGCGCATGTTGCGTGACGATGTGATGAGTACCTATCACAAAAAGATTGATCTCAACAATCGACCAACGTCCGAGATTCTGGCTAAGGTCTGGATGACTTCGAAGGATGATCGGCCAGATTCACTCAATCAATTGGACAAAGAGATTTTGGCCGTCGCACTCGAAGCCATTGAGCTGCGAGAACTTTTGCCGACACGCTTTGCCCCAATTAGCGATGAGCAATTTCAGAAACTGCAACCAGCGACGTCGCAACTCACTGAACGACTCGATCGAGTGCAGCGGCAACTCCAACACGAAGCGGAATCTCTCTCGAATAGCACTCAAAAACAGTATGCCGGATGGCATCTCAATCGCGATCTGCTCCGCTGTCCAAATCTCAAACCGGCCACACGTGAAGAATTGCTCGGCAAGCTGATTCACTCCTCGTCGAAGGTCAAAACGGAAACGGATGGCAAAGAGACAGTCAAAGAGGCACCGATCAATGATCATCAAACGAGCCTGTGGCAAATGCTCTGCACGATCCATGCGTTATCGCTGGTCCCAGCCCCCAAATCGGCAGATGACAAACTTTGGGACGGTTGGCATAAAGCTCGACGCTTGGTGGAGCGTGATGAGAAGACCGAAAGCCGCGAACAACTCATTCACCTAAGCCGCAAACTGCGAGACCACTGGGTGAGCCATTCCGTCGAAACGATCACCGAGCGTGAATCATGGGAACTGCTGTCCCGCGATTTGGCCCGTGATTCACTGGAGCGAAAGGATTTGTCGGCACGCATCCTCTTTGCCAGTGATGCGATCAACTTACAACAAGAACCAACGCGTCGGTTGGGACAATTTCTGATCGCCGAACTATTGTTGAATTCCAGCGAGCGGTATTTGGACGACTTCTGGAACGAGTGGTATGTCGTTGCGGCTCAAGAATGTTTGTCAGCCACCAGACGACTTGATGACAAGCTGCTGGCTGTTGATCGCCAGCGAGTCGAAGAACTCTTCTCCGCCCGCCGCAAATCAGAGCTGTCGCTAGAAGCGGCCTCGGTCGAATTCGGCACACAGAAAACGTCCGTCGGTTCGATGCGGATCAAATCTCATGAGGGCCTGCCAATTGGGACGGCCGCGTCTTGGCTGGCTTACAAAGAAAATGATCCGCGCGCCTTGAAGAACCAAATTCTTGCCGACTCATGCAAGCCTCAGAGCGTCGGTCTAGCCATCGCACAAAAAGGGGCATCTGCCGTTGACGAGGGCCGAGTGACGATCGAGCGGCCCGCCATGTTCGCCAAACAAAACAAGCAAGAGTGCCAGCCGTCGTTGCTCGTTCCGCGAGTCTTCTTCCGCGATCACACGTGGTTGAAACAAGCCTCTGCGAAGTTCAATCCCTGCGAACCAGACGGAACTCAACTTCGCTTCTCGTCCGTTCCCACCATGGGTGGGATTCGAGTGGACGGCAGCGATCGCGCATCAGTGGTCTTTGTGCTCGACGCTTCTGGCAGCATGATCGAAAAAAACGCCGGACAAATTGTTTTAGATCGCTGGACTCCAGCGAAGGCGATTCTGCTAGATGTGCTCGCTGATATGCGTGCCGTCGATCGTGCCAAAGGAGGCGAACCTCATCAAGTTGAGCTAGTCGTTTATGGGCACATCTATCGTGATCGTCCTCGGGAAGCTCAGGTCAACGATTGGCATAACGTCGAAACTGTTTTGAAAATGTCTGCGTTGAATGACGATTTCATTGGGCGTGTGCGTTCCACCCTGGAACGCTTGGAGCCTCATGGTAGTACGCCGTTGCTGAGCGCCACCAAGAAGGCTACAGATTCCCTCAAGGTGAAAAATACACCTGGCACGATCATCGTCATCACAGACGGCTTCCCCAATGACGGAGCCCGCGTTGATTTGCAAAAGAATGTGTTCGACACATCGGATTGCCAACGTGTGATGGACAACCTGAAGCGAGAAATCGGAGAGGCACTTGGTCAGGCTCAGGTTGAGCGGCGAGAAATCGAGCTACAGGTAATCGGCCAGGGGTTTTCTGAAAACTTGAAGCTGACTGAAAACGAACAGCGAGCAAAGGAAGATCTCAAAGCGTTTATTAAAAAACAACGTGGTAATTTCTACGACGCGGAGAAAAATGAGGATTTACGTAAGGCGCTCAGACTTACGACCAAAGGACGCCCCTACCTCGTGGCGGAGAATGCTCAATCGGCGGAAAAATACAAAGATGCTCCGCTTGGTCAATCCATCACCGAACTCTCACCGGGAAAGTATCGGGTCGCGTTCGCATCACCCGAACGGTTGAAGGATGGGCCTCTCGTCGAACTTATTGGAGGCGAACTGCTGAATTTTCGATTGCTCGCTGACGGACAACTGGAACACATCCATCCCGATGCGTTCAACGGCTCGGTCCAGTTCCGGCGATCGCCGCTCAAGTTTGGATTTCTCCAAAGCTTCAAAGCCTTTGAAGAACACGCGGAATTTGTCGTCGGCATTCAGAATGCTCAAGCCGAATCGGATCGTAAAACGCCCTACACCGAACGACCTGAGCGAATCGTTTTTGAGATCTCACCCAAAAACACAGCACTCAAAGCTGTCTCCCCAATGATCTGCAAAATCGAGCCCAGCAAGTCCGACCCGACTTGGAATATTCAGCTCAACGGCTGGCCTAAGCAAGAATCCGAGGCGGAGATCAAAGCTTATGCCACTTGGGGGACCACTCAAGCTGACGAGTTGTTGCAGCGACAAACCAATGGCTCTTGGCCAGATTCGGTTGAGCTGCCTTTGTCTAAGACAACCAAGGCGAAATTCAAAATCACTGTTGACGCGCCCAACAATGAATTGCGAAATGGTCAGGAGGAAACCGTCGAGGTTCGTCTAAGTCTGAACGACCCCGATAACCTGGCTATTTTGGCGAACAACTGGCGGCATTTGGCTTACCTGCACGTTCAACTTCGCCAAGACGATCGGCTCCTGCGGCACCTGGAAGAAACTGCAGAAGTGATTGCGACCGCCAATGAAATTCGTTGGAAATTCTCTAAGCTGCCGGAAGACTATTCGGGGAAGCGGCTGAAAATCGCCATCACTTCCTGGCACACTTTCGAGCAAAGCGCGACCACACTGGAGCAGTCGCTGGCTATCAAAGCTGAGTGAGTTCGTGACACGATCACTACAACCAACACAGCTTCACAGGCCACTGCGACTGGTTGTGAAGTTATGCCGTCGCTCGGCCTTTGTGAGTCGAAAAAAACAGCATAATGACTACGACGCACTCACCTGATTCAACAAGGATCACCGATTCCTTGAGCAGATTGAGGATAAACGGTGTGAGCTGATTCATAAAACAGGCGATTCACGGACCCGATTCGCCCGGCTCAACTCCGTCAGTCTTCCCAAAACAGGGAGTGTTCCATGCTTGACATGTCTCGGCTTTCACCGTCGAAATGGATTTTTGTCACGACGTGCTCTGTCGCCTTGACGACCGTCGGCGTGGTCAAGGCAGACGGCCCAGCCGCTGCGGCTGCGGCGCCGACAGCGCCGCCGTTCACCCCAGCGCCGATCAACGGCACGCTGGTTGATTTCATGACCGGTTTGCCGGTTTCACACACCATGCAAGTCATGGCCCAGCCCAAACTCATGCGTCCCGGCTTTGCGGGCGAACCGGTCAACACGGCCAAAGGTTTGGCCTCGAAAATCAAAGCCAAAGAAGTCGATGTTCCCAAACGCGTCAAAGCAGCGAAGTACCTCGGCAAAGTGGACTGCCAAGCGTTTCCTGATTCGCAAAAACAACTGCTCGATTTGGTCGTCAACGACGAGTTCGAGGAAGTTCGTCTGGCTGCCGCGAAAGCCTTCAAAGAACAGTTCTCGAAGGGCTGCAATCCAAATCCTAGCAAGAAGAAACAACGCCGATACGACACCTGTCGGGGCTGTTGCAATAATGTGGAAGTCCTCAACAAGCTGGCCGAACGAGCCTATGAGTGTGATGACACCGGCTGTGCCAAAGAGCCTTCGCCGCGTGTGCGTGAGGCGATCGCGGAAGCGCTCAATGTTTGCTGCTGCTGGCAATACCACGGTGGGGCAGCGAATTACGAGCAGCAGTCTATCGAATTGACTCCTCCACCAGTCGATGCCGCTCCGGCAACGGAAGCCCCGAAAGTGGCACCTCCTAGCGTGCCGCCAGAAGCTGCTGCAGCCGCCGCTAAGGAACAGGCGAAAGCCACCAACGCGACTCACCTCAGTGAGAATTCCCCAAACACGAATGTGCAAACCGTCGCAATGACCAAGACTTTGCCAGAAGTTGAGTTGGAAGGTGAAGCTCCAGTGGATGCTGAATCACAGACCGACCTGCCACTCGTGGAATGCCTGCGTGGTCACTGCCCTGTGGGAATGGTCGAACGTCGCTTGGAGAAAGCTTCCGCTGAATTCGCGACGAACCACAAAGGTCAGCGGTATGAGTTTGCCTCCGCCACAGCGCTGGAACAATTCAAGCAAGACCCAGAGCACTACGCTCCGGCTTTCAACGGCCACTGCCTGATGACGTTTGCAAAGTCAAAGGAAAAAGTGGTCGGCAAATTCTGCACCGAATACGACGGACACCAATACTGGTTCGCGACCAAAGAACTCCGCGAAGAGTTCAAAGCCGATCCAGAACACGTCCTAGATGAAATGGATAATGACATCATCAGCGATGAATAAGCGGTCCACAAACCACTGAAGTCAGTCATCCTCAAAAAACAAAGGGTCCCCGGTCACTTCAGTGCGACCGGGGACTCTTCGTTTTGGGGCGTTGAACAGAGCACGTTAATTACAAACCGCCCAGCAGCGCTTTGGGACGAGTCAGTGGAACAGCGATTTTGTGTTCCATGTTCACAGTGCGAACTGGGCCACTCGACTTTGAACGTGGGGGCAGCGGGGGATTGACATATTGACCATAGAAGTGAGCCTCATGCGACTCTGGCCAATTCAGCAGGATTTCAAGGATTTGCTGGCGGCCCAAGTCCAGCCGGTTGATTTCATTGGGGACGATGTCGGACATCTGCGGGAGCGTGCTGAGATAAAATCCTGCGAGCATCCACCGTGCGCGCAACGCGACGCGCGGGTATTGCGAGTTCGTCGTCTTCAAAATTCGTTCATAGGCTTGGATCGCGGCGGCGACATCGGACGTCACATACCAAGCGTGATCGGCTTCGACCTCGAGTCGTAAAGGGTCATCTGCTGGCAGTAAGTCCGCCAGAGTTCGAGCCTCAATCAATGTGGCCTTCGCCTCTTTTTCCAGCTTCAAATTGATCTGGCAACTCGCGAGCAGCATCTTGGCGAAGACCGAGTTCGGCTCCGTTCGCAGCACCGCTTGAAATGACTCCATTGCCTCTTTGCTCAACTGTATTCCCGCTTGATCCTCGCGAACGAACTGCGTCGCCTCTTCGAGCTTCGCGTAGCCTTTGAGCAAATTCCTCAAGGCCTCGGGCGTTTGCGCGAGATCGGTTGTGATCGCTAGTCGCGAGAACGTTTTGACCAACGACTCGGCTTCGGGTTTCTTTTCCGCAGCGACGAGCAGGCCCTTCCAGGCTTTCTCGGCCACAGAAATTAAGTCCGCACGAGCGGTTTCGCCTTCGACGAGAATTTGACCATTCGTGCCATACGCCACCAAATCGAGCGAGAGGCGTCCGTCGGTTGGACGCAGGGAGCCTCCGATAATGAACGACACACCCAACTCTGCGGCAAGTGCGGTTCGCCGTTCAGCGGTGACGACACCATCGGGAAACAATCGCAGCCACGCTCGCCGTACTTGATCACTGCTTGCCGCTAGCAGCGGATCAATGTCTTGCAGTTGCTTGGTCAGCAACGCCGCAACGTGATAGGCATCGTCATAGGCATCGTCATCGTAAGACAACCGATAATCGACTTTTTTGAGTGGCGGCAAGATCGCTACACGCGCGGCGGGTGGTTCTTGGCGGAGAGTGGCTTTATCGAGGTCTGCCTGAGTAATGCGGCGCAACTCCTGACGATCTTCACCTCCCGATTGCACGGCTCGCTTTAGCCGATCCACTACTTTTGGGTCCGAAAGGTCTAAGAACTTACCGTCTGTTTGCTGTGTTAATTCTGAAAAGAAGGTCCGCATTTGCCCCAATCGGAGATGATCCGACTGAGTGACACGAGAGGCTTTGTCGCAGGCCAGCGCAAAGATCGAGACTTCTTTTTGATGAGCCCAATCGACCAACTGCCGTGTCGTGAACTGTCGCAACGGCATCGGTTTCTTTTCGTTCTTCTCCCAGTAAGTCCAATAGTCCGGGTTCTTCGCCAAGTCTGTGAACTCTTCCTTCCAAGGCGGTGCGTCGCCCGCCACGACCAGTAGCCGCGACACCTTATCTCCAGGCAACCAGTCGAGTTCTTGCAGCGCGGTACCAATTCCCAGGTCCACCTGCTCTTCAGGGCCGGGATGCCCAACCTCCAATGAAATTCCCTTGAGACGATCACTGAGCAGGCTGAAATCGATGCCGGAGTCCACGAAGTGATTGTTCGGTTTTCCGGTCACAATTTCGACGGGACTCTCTCGTCGTTCGAGCACTTCCTCTCGATCGGACCCTTGGAAACGAATTCGAATTTCACGCGATACAGGGATTGCCGACTGCGGCTTTCGCCACCAATCGCGATAGATGACCACCGCGACCCAGACTCTGACTTCATCTTTGCTGCGGACTTCCGTCACTTGGCCTTTGATTTGTTCGATAACGTCGTTCAGACAATCTTTGAGACTTTGGATGTCCTGAGTCATCGAGTTTGTGGCATCGAGCACAAAGGCCAATTGGATATTTTTTTTCAGCCGTGGAAACTGCCAGACCGACTGTTGGACTAAGCCCTTCGCACCAGGCGTGCCGGTTCCCGGAAACGGCTTCACCTTTTGAGTACCCGACTTCAGCGCACTACCCAGCGCGTCGCCAATTCCGGTTTGTGCCGACTCCTTGGCCGGTTCCTTCACTTGAGCGAAAGAGGAAGTGGGCATCGCCGTGTGACCACAACACAAAACGGCGACCAACCCCAAAACAGTTCCCAACCGATTGCTGCGAGTCATGACACGGTTCCTCAAATTGCTTCACAAAATTGGTCGTCCGCTAGATGGGGATGTTACCGTTAGCCATCAGGCGCAATCCAGACTCACCTAAAGAGTCCGCTGATGATCGTCGCCGCGATGTATGAGTTGCGTTCGATCTGCAAATTACCAAAGTTATTCCGGATTTCCACACTGCGTCTTCAGCGGCTGTTTGGTATACGCAGCCGAATGTGATGACGCGGAAACGCCAACGAAGGTAACAAATCTGGTTGCTGCGGATTTTCCGCCGTCGACGAAGAACTCGATGTCGTGTCCTTCGTCAATTGTTTGAGCACTGGAACGCGACGACTCGCGTGCAATCCCAACTCCTCGACCGATAGGAAGCCATCGCCATTGCGGTCGATGTGGGGGCGATAAGCAATCTCCTGCATCTGCTGAGCAGTTGCTTCCGTCCCCGTCAGTTCTTGCCCGGTGAGAGCTTCGACCAGAGAGGCCGTGAAGACACTCATGCCAAACCAGCGGTCACCAAATCGGTGCAGGTGTTTGGTTTCAAACGATTGTTGTTGAGGTTTGCACGACACGAGAATCTCAGGGCCAAGGCCAAATCCATTCAGCCCACGCAGCGAATCACCCGTCAGTGCGCTTCCCGAATGGCAGGCGTCCAACAACACGAGCGCGGGACATTTCAACTTCCAAAGTCGGTCTTGAAACAGTTCGCGATCTGTCACCGCATTCCGGAAATCAGGGGATGTATCGTGAGCCACTAAGTACGCTCCCTCCTTCTCACCAAAGCCGTGACACGAGATCGACAGGCACAAGAAATCATTCGGCGCAGCGATTTCGCCCAGACGATCGAGTGCCGACAAGATTTCTTGATGTGTTGGTGACGCCGCTTGGGCCGCATCAATGGTAAGACCGTCCGGAACCTGTGAGACGAGATATCGAAACTCACCTCGTTCAAAGCCTGACGCACGGGCACGCTCGGACAAAGCGAGTCCCAACAGGCAGACATCGTTTGCCGCGTATTGCAATGGCTTGATCGAATCGCTGCTCTGCCGGAACGCTGCGGCGTGTTTCAAGGCGGTCACACCGACGCCCAGAAAGTGGATCTTCGGCAACTTTGGGATCGCTGGCTCAGCCACCGAAATAGTCCGAATGGCTCGGTTGACCAGTTTCACCGGCGGTTCGCCTGCCGAGCTTCTCACAACCGCTATCAATGTGTTGTGATCGCCGGCTCGCAACAGTGATTTCTGAACGGACCAAGATAACTTTGTGTCGGCATTTGCTGCGGTCGTCGCCTCAAGTTTCGCCGCTAATGAGCCGAGCTCAACGTGCTGGATCAATCGTCCGTTACACCAGAGTTCCAATTCTTGCGGTATTTCTCGCCCGGAAGGTTGCACTCGCAAGCCTACTGTTAGATCAATCGGCTCCGACAACTCATTCACGATCACCTTTCGATCGCCGTCCGCCGTACGAACGTCAGTGATTTCGACCAGTGTCGGAATCTCGAATGAAGTCGAACGAACCGCAGGTCGCTGTTCTTTCCAAGCGGTTTGCACGATGGGCACAACGTTGTCGTAGGCTTCACGAAACAAGTCGAGCGGGAAGAACGCAACTTGATTCTCTCGACCTTGGCCCAAGTTGACGTGCCAACCGAAGCGTCGCATCGCCTCGTCGCTGCTCGCTCCAAAAATTTGCGACGGAGTGACCATCACCCACTGGCCATCGAGCATCGGATACAGCGTCCACAACGGCTCATGAAACAGCCCCGCAATCATCAAGCCCGGTCTGTCTCGTACTTGAAATCGAGCCTCCAATCCCGGCGGAACTCCCTTCAACGCCGCTTCCCACTGATTCGCTGGCACGATCCATTCTGCTTCAGGACGACCCGGTCGAGGCAAATAAAGTTTCTCCAACTCGTCTTGCGGTTGCAGGCCAGCGAAGAATGCTGGCAGTCCCCGAGTGACTTGTTCGACTCGTGTTCCGGTCGTGTCGCGTTTCAGCGTCAGCCCCAGTTCTCGAGTGCCGTCATAGAGCTGCTCGATGCCTTTCAGCGACCATAAACAGATTGATCCATCTAACGCGCCAGTAATCAGGCAATCCCCATCTTCCGAAGCGCTGATGCAACTGAGCCGGCCAGTGTGCCCAAAGAAACTGCGTACGATGGCTTGCTCCTGCTGCTGTACCGATCCCGTGACTGTCTGTTGCAGACGTTCTAAATCCCAAATCAAGATGCCGTCGCGATAACCGATCGCCATGTAGTCCTTTTTTTGCCGCGTAAAGCGATGTGCCTGCCAGACCTCGTTGCTGAACCAATCGAGCTGCGGAAACGGGCCGACTTCCGGTCGCTGCGGCGATTGACTCGTCAACCAAAATCGATCCTTGTCCTGACGGAGTCCCCATGTCTGCACGGTTCCGTTCGCATGTGAATCATTGGCATCTGCCGCACGGACGGAAATCGCTTGACCATTCAAAGTTTCCGACAACGACAACTTAACGCGAGCCTCGTTGCTCCATGAAAACTGGACAACATCCGGCACAGAGGACTTCGGCTGACTACGAGAAAGACCAACGCTGCGAATGGGCGACAAACTCGTCAGGACCGTCGCACGATCCGGAGTCACCGCCGCCAGCGATCCGTCTGACACACGCCACAATCGAATTTCAGGAATTGGCTGGGAGCCGAAGCCTCCTTGCGTCGAGCGCGTTTGCTCGCCGGCTGCCGCCACAAATTGACCATCGGGAGAAACCGCGACTGCCGTGACAAGACCATCGAAGAGGGATTCTTGCAGCCGCGCGAGCAGCGGTCGTTCGAGGTCCATGTGACTCGCATCCAGACAACGCCGAACCTTGCCGAAATCGGCTGCCGATGGATCGAGGCTCAGGCCGCTCTTGTAGGCCACTTCCACGCCATTGGCCGCCGCGAACAAGCTCATTCCCGCGAATGCCAAAACCTTCGGACGCCCTTTGGCATCCGCTTGCACATCCAATTCCCAGCGAGGACTCGCGCGTAGATCCAAATCCACCGCTTGCCAATCATTCATCACGTCACGAATCGCGAATTGCTTGACGGCGGATGTTGTCTCGACTCGACACCGTCCCGGAGCGATTTCCCACGTGTTGACGTTTCGGCCATCGTTGCGTGTGGCGATCGTCAACGGGCGAGCTGTGCGATTACGCAGAATCAGACGCACCGAAGTCGGATCTGACTTCTCTGATACTTTCCCTTCAAGTGGCACGAGTCCATGACTAATCGTGGCCGCGACGCAGTGCTCATCGTCCAGCCATTCGAGTCCCACGATCTGCGAAGGCAACAGCACATCGACTGGAGTTTCCGTGCGGAATGGATTCGTTTCACGGATCGCCCACTGTCGGACTCGCTTGCCCGAACGATCCGCCGCGACGAGTGTTCGGCCATTAGGCGAAACGCGAATTGCCGTAACCGCATCAAATCCGGTTTTCAAAATTTCAGACGGACGCTCGGATTGCTCAAGATTCCAAATCTGGATCAACCCTTGTTTAGGTTCCGCACCACCGCAACCGACCGCCAATAACTTCACGGGGGCGGGCCAGTACCCCAGACTGAAGACCCCATGTTGTATTGCCGGTGTGTCTGCGCTATGGAATGCTTGCACGGCACCAGTACGGTCCAATTTTTGAAGTTGCACGACAGTGGGTAAAGCGCCAAACCCGCCGAAAGCCAAAAGCGATGACGCTTCGGACTGAGAATGCCCATGAGCAATCGAAGAAATCATGCCCCGCAGGCCACGGTCGATCGGCCATCGGATTCGCGCGAGCGGGTCCAGATGCACGGCCTTTGAACCGTGATCAATCCGCACTTGCCATTGCCCAATGACCTTACCTTCACCACCCGCGAGCAGTCGTAGTCCGCCAGCGCTATCGGGCACGAACCGCAACGCAAAAATGTTCGCGGTTGGGGACTCAGAATCAACCAGCAGAATCGGCTGATTGACGTCGCGGCGACCAAGCGCTGGTTGTGCACAAAGCAGTTCGGACATGAGCACCCAAATTGCAGCAGCCTTCAAAACGTGTTGTCGGTGAATCATGGCGAAATTTCCAAAGTTCCATTAATGGCCACAGTTCGTTCTATACCTCACGAAAATGGCAAGATATTCCGGCTTTGCGAGTCTGACATTTGGAATGTCTCATCGCTTGCCGTCAAGCAATGCACTCTCGCCCTATCATATCCGATACAGACGGCACAAGGATCAGATGTGAAATCATCTGAGAGTCCGGTTCGATTGACTTCAGGGATGATTGTATGAGAACCAGAATATCAACTCGATTGTGGCTCGCCACGGTGATGGTCATGTCGCTCACCCGACTGGCATCGTCGTTTGAGTTGCCCGACCCGCATTTGCACCACGGAACCGACAAGAAAGACCGTAACGACATCGCCGCTGTGCGTTACCTCGGAACGGTGGATTGTTATTGGTATCCCGAATCTCAGCAGGTTCTCTTGCAAACAATGCAAGCGGACCCGCGTGAGCCAGTCCGTTATGCAGCTGCTCAGGCTCTCTTTGATCAATTGCAGCGTGGCCGAAAGCCACTCAAGCCACTCAACGGCAAGCGTGAGTTTCCCGATCGCTTCATCCTGACGCAGATCGCCTGTGTCGCCGGATTCCACGAACCGCTTTCCACGGAACAACTCTCGGAGTTGTATGCCGAGCGGATCATGGCCCGTGAACTCAAGAAGAACCCCGATCGCGGTGACGTGCAGTGTAGTTGCTCCGCAGACGACGCGATCCCGGTACTGGGTTGGGTGGCCAACGGCAAAGATGAATGTGACTGCTTCAACGAACCGTCTGATCGTGTCCGCCGAATCGCTGGCGAATCGCTAGCACTGCTCAAAGACGAAGTTGAAGCCTTTCTAGCACAGAAGGCTAAGGAGCGGGAGTTGCCGCCGGATCTGCCACCCGGTACTCCGATGCCTCCACCGACAGACGACCTGACGAGAAGTCTGCAAGCGACTTCTCAATTTGAAGTGCGCGGTTCTTACCTGCAAAGAACCAACGTCATCCTGGGCCGAGCGGATACTGCCAACCGATTCAACTTCATGGACAACATGGGGGCCTCACCGAGGTCACGTGTCTTCGGTGCCTATCAGTTTGCACAATCTCAAAACAACGCCGTGTTTGGCTCATCAGATCTCAATGAGCTGTTTGATAACTTAAAAACCTCGAATGGTCAGGCACAATTCATCAACTACACAGGCTTCGGTAGCGGCATCAGCGGGCAGCCTATGGTGAATCCGGACGGCAGTGCGATGAGTGCTCAGCAACTGAAAGATCTCTTCACTTCCGCCAACTCTGGAACAGGAACTACAACGGACTATCTCAATTTCCCAGACTCCAACCTGTATCGCTTCGGCTTCGAATACGCGTTAACTCCGGACTTCAGCTTCGCCATGCAGGGCCAATACGTCGCCCCCATCGGAAGCGGAGAACAACCAGCGGACTTCACGAACCCACTGGTGCAAATGAAACACGTTCTCTATCGCAGCGATCTGACCGTGTTGTCGGGAATCGTTGCTATTTCGCCGGAAATTAATCATCGTCCAGCAGCGATCCAAGAAAAGACCTCGCGTATCAATCCAGGATTTCTGTTCCTGCATCAATTCAGTGATGATGACCGCTGGCTTTTACAAGGTGGAACCGGTTTCAGCATCCCAACTCGGCCGCGGCAGATACTGACTTGGGACTACGGCTTGTCGATTGGTCGCTTCGTCTATCGCCACGAAAGTTTGGTGACCGGTGAGCAAACCAATAAGTTTCTGTTGGGGATCATTCCGCAATTTGAAGTCTTGGGAAAAGAAATCATTGGCGATAACGGTGTCCGCGGCGCGTTCGGGGTGAATAGCAATCCGCCACAAACTGCACCAGGAACCACCAGTCCGGTCGATGGTTCGACCACGGTCTATTTACCACAAGATCCAACCCGGTCATTCCGTACCCCCGTGTTTGTCTACGAGGAACCGCGACATGTGGTGGACCTCACGGTGGGTGCCTCGTTTATCTTCAGGAAACAAATGGCCTTCAATGCGGGCCTTTCATTTCCCGTGACAGGTGGCAGCGCTAGGGCACTTGAGTTCCTCACTAGCTTCAATGTCGGATTCTGAGAGCTATTCGCCGGGACTATCCAAGACTCGCAAGTAACTCAAAACGTCAGTGAGGATGCCGTAACGGTTCCCCCTTACTCACACTCATCGGGTTATTAAGCGACGCACCGCTTCCTCAGTTAATAAGCGGTGAAAACTCTCGGTTCGAGTGCTTTCATGCCCTCTCTATAAAAGGGTGGTATTCGCGTAGAGCCAAGGCCAGCCCGGACCTGCGGAAGCGAAATATGCGGTAATGCCTCGGTGACACAGAAAGAAAACTCTTGATGCCATGCTTGTCTGAATCAGTGGTTATTCGATTCAATGTCCGCTGCTTTGTGAAAACAACTCGCGCGACCTCTGAGAAAGGCATCTGGCATGGATATCAATCTGAAGTCTCTGATTGGCAAATTGAATGATTTGACTCGCCGATCACTGGAAGGAGCGGCGGGCTTGTGCCTATCGCGGACCAACTACAACGTTGAAGTCGAACATTGGTTGATGAAGTTGCTCGAAGGGAGCGACACGGACTTGGCGAAGCTGTTGCGCTATTACGAGGTCGATGCATCACGAGTGAATCGTGAATTGACCAAGGCCATTGATCGGCTGAAGACCGGCAATAGCCGACCGCCTTCGTTGTCGCCGATGATTGTCGATTTGGTGAAGCACGCCTGGGTTTTTGCCTCGATTGAATACGGCGTACCGGCGGTTCGATCGGGCCATTTGCTCGTCGCGTTACTGGTGCATGATGATTTGGCCCGCCTGATTCGTGATATTGCGCCGGAGCTGGCGAAAATCAGTGCCGAAGCGATCAAACGCGAGTTCCGAGAGATCACTGCTGGATCGAGCGAAGATTCAACCGCGACGTTGTCGAGCAGCGGCGAGGCTGGTCCTGTGGGGACCGGTGGGATTCCCGGCGGTAAGACACCGTCACTTGATCAATTTACCGTAGACCTGACTGCTCGTGCTCGTGCGAATCAGATTGACCCGGTGCTCGGTCGCGATCAAGAGATTCGCCAAGTCGTGGACATCCTGACGCGACGTCGGCAGAACAATCCGATTCTGACCGGCGAGGCGGGTGTCGGTAAGACGGCGGTTGTTGAAGGTTTTGCACTCCGGATCGCGGCGGGTGATGTTCCGCCACCGCTTCAGAACGTGTCGCTTCGTTCGCTCGACATGGGCTTGTTGCAAGCAGGCGCGGGCGTGAAGGGGGAGTTTGAGAATCGTTTGAAAGCGGTCATCGCCGAAGTGAAAGCCTCGCCACAGCCGATAATCCTCTTCATCGACGAGTGCCACACCATGATCGGTGCTGGTGGACAAGCGGGACAGAACGACGCAGCCAATTTGCTCAAGCCAGCACTCGCTCGCGGTGAGTTGCGTACGATCGCGGCAACGACTTGGTCGGAATACAAGAAGTACTTCGAGAAGGACGCCGCGCTCGCACGCCGTTTTCAAGTGGTCAAGGTCGAAGAGCCTGACGAAGAGAAGGCCGCGATCATGATGCGCGGCTTTGCAGCCACGCTCGAAAAGCATCACAACCTGCGAGTGCTCGACGAGGCAATCACTGATGCCGTTCGTCTGTCGAGTCGCTACATCGCCGGACGACAACTGCCAGACAAATCGGTCAGTCTGCTCGATACTGCGTGTGCTCGTGTGGCGATCGGCCACTGTGCTACGCCGGGTGAGATCGAGGATCTGCGCCGCGAGATCGACGCCGTCACGGTGCAGATTGACATTCTGGGTCGTGAGTCAGTCGCTGGTGCTGATCACAGCGAAAAAATTGCTGAACTGATCGAGCGAAAGACCGTTGCTGAAACGAAGCTCACCGCCACTGAGGCACGTTGGAAGCAAGAAGCGGAGTACGTCAAACAGATTCGCGAAGTGCGAGCCAAGCTCGAAGGCTCGGTGGCTTCAGTCGCCAAGCCTGCTGCGAAAGCTGGTGCTGCACCGACAGACGCGGCCGTCGCGAACGTTGCGCCGGCACCACTCTCTGAAGCGGAGGTGATCACACTTCGACAAGAACTCGATCGACTCAACGCGGAACTGAAAGCCATTCAAGGGGAATCGCCGTTGATGCAAGCCTGCGTCGATGGGCAAACGATTGCCGCCGTCGTGTCGGCGTGGACCGGAATTCCGGTCGGCAAGATGCTGACCGACGAAATCAAAACCGTGCTCACGTTGAAGGAGCGCATGGAAGAACGGATCGTCGGGCAGTCGCACGCGCTCGACGCAATCGCTCAGCGAATCCGTACTGCTCGTGCCGGGCTCGTTGATCCTCGACGCCCAGTCGGCGTGTTTATGCTCGTTGGCCCCAGCGGCGTCGGTAAGACAGAAACGTCGCTGACTCTCGCCGACATTCTTTACGGCGGTGAGCGGAACATGGTTACGATCAACATGTCCGAGTACCAAGAAGCGCACACTGTCTCCGGCTTGAAAGGCTCCCCTCCGGGCTACGTCGGTTACGGCGAAGGTGGCGTCTTGACCGAAGCTGTCCGTCGCCGACCTTACTCGGTCGTGCTGCTCGACGAGATCGAGAAGGCGCATCAAGACGTGATGGAGTTGTTCTATTCGGTCTTTGACAAAGGAACGCTCGAAGATTCCGAAGGCCGCGAGGTGGACTTCAAGAACACCGTCATCCTGCTGACCTC
>JAPLNX010000156.1 GCA_026400935.1 Planctomycetia bacterium
AGAGCAGCCCTCCTCCCGGCTGGCTCATCCTCTGGCGCGGCTGGGAAAAACTCCAGCTCATGGTCGATGGAGCACGCATCGCCAAATCTCTCTACCAACGTGACCTCAACCAAACCAACCAAAGATGTGCCTAGAAGTCAGGCCTAGCCACCCGCAGCAATCAAGCCATCGGTTGCCGCTCACTTTTTCTTCTTCGTTTCTGAAATCGTTTCGGCCCAAGCGGGGTCAAGCTCTCCCGCGATGACGAGGTTTTTGAAACAGAAGCCATTCTCGCCGCCGAAGAGTTGCAGTTGCCCGGCGGGGACTCCAGCGGCCTCTTTGCCGACTGTTGAATTGCCCCACACAAAGAGAGTTCGCTCATCTTCAACAGCCAATTTGAACGACACGAGTCCGCTACGCTCCTTGTCTGGCACAATGGCACTGCTGCCACCATGACCTTCGACGTTGAGATAGACCGTGTCGGGCAGTAGACCTCCCGTACCGATCCCGACATTGTCGGTTTTCAGCAGACTGCCACGTAGTTGCTTCAGACGCACGTCCGCACTCACCTTCATCGTGCGAAATTTTGGCAGGTGAGTCACGTTGATTCCGACACCCAAGCAAAGGCCGTCGTTGTTGAGCACCGGCTTTGTCTTGCTGAGCTTAAAGTCCTGCATCTGTTTCGCGTTCGCGAAATCGTATGCCAACGCGATTTCGCCGGTCTTCTAATCAAACGCCAACTGCCCCTTCAGATTCTTCTTCAATCCAGCGATCAGCTCCGGAGAAATCTTGTCGGCAGTCGCCTCTTTGCCATTTCCCTTTTTGGCTCCCTCTTTGGGCACGTCACCGACGACAAGGAGCGAAGTCACCAACACGAATGCGAACATGGCTCTGATCTCCAAACTTCGTGAGTTTCATCCAGATTGGCCGCAGCAACGGCGAGCGTTTGCTTCAGACCCTCCGGCGGAGAAGTGTAACGCGAGCTTCGCGGCAATCTACGAAGCCTCATCACCCAGCAGCCACTTCACCTGCTCTTTCAACCTCGTCATCACGCGGCCTTTGGCGAGATACACCGCTGCGACTGATAGGCCGAGTTCTTCGGCGATCAATTTCCCTTCGCGGCCTTCGACAGCGGTTTGCCAGAAGGCGGCCCAGGTCGCCTCGGAAAAATCACCGCGAATGAGTCGCGCGGCATAGTGAAATAACTGCCGTTCGTACTCCGCGTCCCAGTCAGCGTTGTCGTCTTGAGCGGTGAGGCCATCAGTCACCGCTCGCCATTGAGAGCTGTCTCCGGTCGCCGCGACTTGCCGTCCGGTGGCTCGCCAATGATCGGTCAGGCGATTCCTCACGACGGTGAATAGCCACGAACGGAACGAACCTCGCTTCGGGTCGTAAACCAAACTCTTTGCCGACAGTGCGACCTGTCGCAGCACATCTTGCGTGAGATCCGCCGCGTCCGCTTCTTGCAAACCTCGCTTGCGGACGAATGCGAAGACAAGCGGCGCATACAAATCAACAAACCGCTCCCACGCCTCGCGGTCGTGAGCATCTTTCAAACGGACCAGCAAGCTGGGCTGTGTCGGTGGCATGTGCGGCATGGTGAGCTCTTGACTGGATACGCTCGGTCGCAGCCAAGTTATCGCGAAAACGATTGTGGCTCGACTCTCCGCGTCGAGAGGGTGTCTAATTTCGCATCTTCTAACACCTTTCACGACGCGAAGCGTCGTGCCACAATCCTCGAAACTGCGATAACATGCCACGTCGGAGGTGCTGCGATGCCGTTTCATGATTGGACCCAAGTGCCGTCAGGCCTATTTCACCATTTTCATCAAGACTGGTCGATCGAGATCGCGCGAACGCTCAACCGAGGACAACTGCCGCCCGGATTGTGTGCGCTAGTTGAGCAACGATCCGGCCCACGTGAAGCGGATGTGTTGGCCATCGAAAGTCGCAGCAAACGGCCACGATCTGACTCACAATCCAGCGGCGGACTCGTCACGCTGGCGAAACCGGTGACGCGGTTTGTACATCGTTCCGACAAGGCGATTTTCTCGGTTCGAGCCAATCGCATTCTCGTGAAGCATCATCTGGGTCGGATCATTGCAGTCATCGAGATCATGTCGCCGGGAAACAAAGACAGCCGATCGGCGATGCGTGACTTCGTGAGTAAGTCGCTCGATTTTCTCCGCGCGGGAATCCACCTGTTGGTCGTCGATCTCTTCCCGCCAACACCGCGCGATCCGTTAGGAATTCACAAACTCATCTGGGATGAAATTCAAGACGACGACTTTGCCTTCCCCGCTGGAAAAGATCGAACGCTGGTTTCGTATGACGCGGGAATCGACCAAACCGCCTATGTCGAACCGATCGGATTGGGAGACACGCTTCCGGACATGCCGCTGTTCCTCGACCAAGAGTTTCATGTGCCTGTTCCGTTGGAATCAACCTATCAAGCGACTTGGAACTCCCTGCCGGAAGAAATGCGCATCGCGGTTGAGACCGGCGTGATGCCTGAATCTGATCCCGACTAACAACCAGTTTGATTTCGGTCCATTCTTTCTTGGGCGGCAAGTCGGAGTTGACGGTATGAACGATCAATCGCCCAATCCGTCGAGCGTGCCGAGCCATTCGCGGCGCAAAGCCACGAGGGCGATTGTTGTCGTTGGACTCGTCGCATGGTGTGTCTTGGTCGGAATGGGAGTCGTTCTTATCAAAGCCGTTTCTGAAGCTCGCGAAGCCGCTCGCGGGAGCCAATGCCGCGGGAATCTGAGCCAATTGTCGATGGCCCTCTTGAACTATCACGACACCTATAAGAGCCTTCCTCCCGCGTACATCGCCGATGCAGATGGAAAGCCGATGCATAGTTGGCGAGTCTTGATCCTTCCGTTTCTCAATGAGCGAGACGTTTACGAGCAATACGACTTTGATGAGCCGTGGAATGGGCCAAACAATCAGAAGCTGGCGGACAAGATCAACCTCTACACGTTTCAGTGTCCCACTGGGCCGAACCTTAATGCGTCACTTATGACAGACTACGTCGTTGTTGTTGGTTCCACGACTGCTTTCCCAGAGAGCCAATCAATCGCGTTTGACGCGGCCGAAGACGGTCGTGAGAACACGATCCTCATCGCCGAAACTGCCAACTCGAACATTCACTGGATGGAACCCCGCGATTTACGTTTCGATGAGATGAGTTTTGTTGTGAACGATCCCCAACGACCGAGCATCTCCAGTCCGCATTCCAGCGGACCTGCCGTTGTCTTCGCCGACAGCATTACCGCGTATCGTCTGGATAACTCGCTGCGTCCTACTTCACTGCGATCGCTGACGACGGTTGCCGGTTATGAGCCAGTTAGCAGGGATCAATTTTTTCGGCCAACCGAAAAGTGTCACCGACGATTGGCGGAATGATCGCTCGGCGGAAACGACAACTGACAAAGGACAATCTCATGCCGTACCAACTCATCAAGCGAACTAATCCGGGGCAACGTTTTCATTTCAGTCTGATCGTTGTCGTGGTGATGCTGAGCCAAATCACGGCGATTTCGGCCCAGACGACGGACGTGCCTTGGCTTGAAGAAGTTCAAAAGCTTCCGCCGAACCCGCCGCGCGAACGTTTGGGAAAAATGACGCCGATACTTATCGACGACAGCGGCAAGGCGATCACGACGCGCGCCGGTTGGGACACGCAGCGGAAGCAGGTTCGCGCGGAGTGGTTGAAATTTCTCGGCCCGATGCCGGAGCCTCATCCGGCGGTCAAGTTGGAGGTACTGAAGACGGAGCAACTCCCAGAAGTCGTTCGGCAACTGGTCCGCTACGAAGGGGAACCGGGGCTGTTTGTTGAGGGCTATTTGCTGATGCCGATCGCTGCAAACAACAGTGGAAAAAAGCGAGCGGCAATCGTGGCCTTGCATCAGACGACAAATGCCAGCATCGATGAGATCGCTGGTGTGAGTGGACCAGACACGATGCAGATTGGATTGAAGCTCGCCAAGCGTGGATTTGTTGTGTTCTGTCCGCGTTGTTTCTTGTGGCAGAACGTCAAAGACCTCAATGAGGCGGTGGCAAAGTATCGCGAGCGGCATCCGAATTCGCTCGGCATGGCGAAGATGTTGTACGACGCGATGCGCGGGACCGATATCCTCGCAAGTTTGCCTGACGTCGATGTGAATCGCATTGGCGCGGTCGGACATTCGCTCGGTGCCAAGGAAGCATTGTATCTCGCGGCATTCGATGAACGAATCAAAGCGGCAGTTGCGAGCGAAGGGGGAACCGCGTTCCGTTCCACAAATTGGGACGCACCGTGGTATCTCGGTCCGGCCATTCGAGACGAAAATTTTTCGCTGAATCACCATCAACTGCTGGCATTGATGGCACCGAGACCATTCTTGATTCTCGGTGGCGAATCCGGTTCTGGTGCCGCGGACGGTGATCGAAGTTGGCCATTGTTGGATGCCGCGATCCCGGCTTGGAAATTGTACGGCGATCCAACGCGGCTTGGTCTACTCAATCACCACCAAGGGCATTCGATTCCTGAACAGGTCTTTGAGCGAACGGCTGAGTGGCTAGAAACGTATTTGCGGTGATCGAAGGTGAGAATGCACAATAGGCCGGAGTTCGGCAAAACCGCTGACGAGTGACATCCGCAGCATCAAACGTTGCCGATGGTGGATCAACGTGGCAATCAATGAGCTATTTGTCAGCAACGAGTCCAACAGCCGATACAGGGACCAGCGAGAAGTATCGAAAAACCAGTTAAGATTTTTCCCGCCCCGTCGAATCCACTGGCAAGGTTGCCTCAGAACGATACGGTGGTCGTGAAATCGACAACCTTTTCACGAACTGAATTTGAAGGCACGTCAGCCTTTTCGGGCTGACAGAATTAGGAATCGACGCGGTGGGAGCGATCGGACCAGGCTGGAAAGCCTGACCAACAAAAGCTCGAAGGCAGCAACGTCATGAAGTTTACGTTCGGTCCGGAAGCCAGACCGCTCGACGGATACACGATCAAGCGAGCCATCGCGCGCGGTGGTTTCGGCGAGGTGTATTACGCGCTCACCGATTCGGGCAAAGAGGTCGCAATCAAGCTGTTGCAAGAAAACCTCGAAGTCGAACTACGCGGTGTGACGCAATGCTTGAATTTGAAGCATCCGAATCTGGTCACGATCTTCGACATCAAACAAGACCGCGACGGCGATCACTGGATCGTGATGGAATATGTCGGCGGCAAGACGCTCGACCGAGTGATTCACGAGCAGCCGAACGGTCTGCCGCTTCCCGATGCGCTGGCTTGGCTCGACGGTATCGCAGCAGGGGTCGGCTTTCTGCATGATCGAGGGATCGTGCATCGCGACCTCAAGCCAGCAAATTTGTTTCGAGAAAATGGCGTCGTAAAGGTTGGCGATATTGGGTTGTCAAAATTCATTGCTCCGAGCCGTCGATCGGCGCACACGCAAAGCGTCGGGACCGTGTATTACATGGCTCCTGAAGTGGCGAAGGGCCGATACGGTCGCGAGGTCGATGTCTATTCGCTCGCCGTGATCGCCTACGAATTGTTGACCGGCAAGGTGCCGTTCGATGGCGAGACCACCGCTGAAATCCTGATGAAGCACTTGACTGAGCGACCGAACCTCGATGCGATCGCGCCGAACATGCGTCCGGTGTTTGAACGAGCGTTGGAGAAAGACCCCGAATGTCGAACTGCGGATGTTTTGGAACTCGCACGGCAGTTTCGCGCGGCGGCAACGGGAATTGAGTTTGTTTCCGCTGGGGCGGCGAGAGGCTCCGATTTTGTTGGCGTTCGTGAGCCACAAATCGAACGTTCAGAACTTGAACGCCGAGAGGCTGGCTCGCGACCACTCAGTGAGACTCAGCCCTTTGAACGTCATGAGGCTCCGCATGTCGCCCGTCCGCGTAACAGTATGTTTCCGGAATCTGTGCGACCGACATCGGCTTGGGACCAATTCAGTCAGTTGATCGGAAGGGGATTTGGATCGGCGCTTTCAATGTGGAAGCTGCACCCGCTGTTAACCACAGCGACCGTTGGCGTGTTAATTCTGTGGTTGTGGGGGCGGGCACTCGGTGCGAGTCCAGTAGTACCGATCGTCAGCGGGACGCGAGCCTTCTGGGTGATTGCGGCAGTGGTTGTTTCTGCCGAGATCTTCCGCGCTGTGTCACGAGGCGTCGATTGGCTGTTCCATGCTGATCCTGCTTCAACAAACTCAAAACGCAAAGATTTCGCGCCGCAAAGCGTGCGGCTTAATCCAGTACGGACTGAACCGGTAAGGCGAACGGCATATCGAGTCGTCGATCCGGATTCAGCTCGCGACATCTCGTGGCATCGACGCTTTGCCGAATTAAGCGGTTCAATGGCGGCAGCTGGTTTGGCAACAGCTATTGTCACTGCGGTATTGGCCACAGCGACGCAATTCATTCCGACACGTGGTCTCCTCGCTCACTTTGCTGCCGGAACATTGTTGGGAACGTGGAGCCTCTTGATCTTGGGCAAGTTCCGCGAAGGAATGCCGCGAGAACGATACATCGATCGGTTGTTGCTCGGAGGCGTTGGCCTGCTCGTGGGAGTGGCATTGTTTCAGCTCGACTCGTGGTTACTCGTTGAATTACCGAGCGATGTCTGGAGCCAAAAGCAAAACCTGCTGGCGATGACCAAGATTTCGGGTGAAGGGAATCCTCAACGCGTTTTGATGGAAAGTTACGTCGCCTTCTTTGTCACGCTATTTGCGTTGCGACGTTGGTGGTGGCACACCGATTCGTTTCGTCCGCACCGCTTTCGTGTTCTCTCGGTCGTACTGACGACGATCGTGGGAGCCGTTGCCGCTCGCGTGATTGGCTTCCCGGTTTTATGGGGGACAGTCTGGGCGGCGAGCCTGTCTTGCGTTGCGCAACTATCGGCGGTGTGGACTCCGCAAGACGAGCGACGGTGAGGAGCCGATTGGAAACCTCAATTCAGGCAACAGAGATTTGAAGTCGGAGTGAAACAAAGGAAATCGCTATGCACGAAGCTCCGCTTCCGTTTCAACCAGACTTAGCCATTTGGTCGCTACTTACGTTTATCGGTGGGATTATCGTCATTGCAGGTCTCGTTTCGTTGGCGAGACAGACCGCCGTGCGATCTCGCCTTCCCCTTGCTCTGGGTTTGCTCGCCGCAGGAACTCTTTGCGGAGCCTTGCTCATGGGATTTATGAAAGTCGGTGTCTCCGTGGACTCATCATCGACGCCTCAACTGACACAGCGAGCCGTTGCGACTCACGTCCGAGAGATGACTCAAGCCGAACTCCCAGACGCCACTGCTTCGGCAGAATACAACACCGAGAGCACTGCGAACTCACCGCTTCCCGAATGGACGAAACGAAATTCCATTCGCGATGGCGAACGACGAACCGTTGCGATTAATGGCGGTCGGTTTGCATCTGAGGAGGAAGCCGAACTGCATGCGATTGATCAAGCGACTCTTCTCGCAACGCAAGAGTTCCGACAGCTCGACCCGCAACGTCATGGACGCCGGCTGGAATCTCATCGCGATGAGGTTCAACGAACGGCGATTAAGAAACGATTCCTCGAAGTGCGCGAGCATGACTTCGGAAAATCAAAGGGCCTGATGTACCAAGTCTGGTTACAGCTTGAATTGTCTCCCGACTTGGGTGATCGAATCGCCGCACCTTGGCGAGAGGCGGCGGTCAGTGCACGCATCCACATCTTGGCGACGAGCGGCATCTGGTTGACTGCTGTGATGGGCCTGATCGCGTTCGCCTTCCGCTGGGATACCGCGCGACAAGGCCGCAACCGCAAAATGTTGTGTGTCACTGTCATGATTGCCGCAGTCGGAAGTCTGCTGCTCTTGGCTTAAGTTTGGGAAATTCTGGCGAGCGGTTCTCGCTTCGTTCGCCGACGAGATATCGCAATTGCATTGCGATATCGAACTACTCACTCCGATTTCTGCGTAACCATTCAAATCATGTTGGGCCGAATCTTCCAAGCCGTTCAAACTATGTGCATAGGCTTCTCCATCAACCGCCTCAGAGATGACGAGTTGTTCTTCTTTGAGAGCCAAGGCGTTCTCGTAATTGGTTTCGTGACAATTAAACGAACCCACGCCAATGGCGTTCAGCCGTTGAATAAAATTGGGGCCGGTCCTGGAATCGTAAAGTCAAGACACGTTTCTTGTGCTTCGCACACGACTTCCCTTAACAGCACGCCGTGCTACCCGCTGTCGCTGACGAACTACTGTGATTGCACTTTATAAAAGTCAATAGTTATTAGCTCGCAATTCATGTTATACCACAACACAGAAAAGCATAATCCAGGATTAATTACTCCGCACTCAACACCCACGGTCAGCGCGTATCAAAGTTGTTGACCTGTTAGGACTTCCGCAAGGAAGTCGTCGTTCCAGCCGGCTATTTGCATTTTGCCTCGTAGGCTTTCTTTGAGCGGATGGTGTTTGAGTCGCGTGATGGCGAAGCGGC
>JAPLNX010000201.1 GCA_026400935.1 Planctomycetia bacterium
CCTTCTGGTTTCAAATCGTACATGTCCTGAGTTGCAGCGCCACCGCGCCGAAAGAGGAAGATGACGTTCTTCGCTTTCGCGTGCCCGACCAGTCCTGCCTCCTCCGCGGCCAGCATCTGCGGCAAACCAAATCCACCGAGTGCCGAGAGTGCACCCGCTTTCAAGGATTCTCGCCGAGTGATTCCGTCACAACACCGTCGCGGACTTCCGAGCATCGTCAGCATGATTCGAGACTCTCCAAAAACGCATAAGTGGCGACTGATTATAATTGAACATCGGCTGAAGAACCAAGCGCGACTTGCAGATTTGAGTCGAAAGAAGCATTTTGTCTCTCAGGCCAGTGACCCGAAGTGTGAGCGAGGGTGGGCGTTCTACGAGACCCTCGCTCATGCTTTGGGTTTTTGGGGAGGACAACGAACCATCAACGACCGGAAGAATTTTCATGGATGACACACTCCCACGCGTCGCATTGATTACCGGCATCTCCGGACAAGACGGCTATTACCTCTCGAAGCTGCTCATCGAAAAAGGATACGTCGTTCACGGCCTCATCCCATGTAATGCACCCGGTATCGGCGAGCCGCCCGGATTGAATCTGCATTACGGGGATCTCGCCGACGGCAGCAATTTCGGAACGCTGCTCGACACGATCAAACCTGACGAGGTTTACAATTTGGCAGCACAAAGCCATGTCAGGTTGTCGTTTGATTTGCCGATTTACACAGCGGATGTCACCGGGGTTGGCGTGCTGCGGTGGTTGGAGGCGATTCGGCAGCATCAGCAACGCATCGGTCGGCCAGTGCGGTTCTATCAAGCTTCGTCCAGCGAGATGTTCGGCAAGGTGAGCACGCCGATTCAAAACGAGCAAACGCCGTTTCATCCGCGAAGCCCGTATGCGTGCGCGAAGGTTTTCGGCTTTTGGCAGACGGTCAACTACCGCGAGGCATACGGCCTGTTTGCCTGCAACGGCATTCTCTTCAATCACGAATCGCCGCGACGGGGCGAGGGCTTTGTGACTCGCAAGATCACGCAAGCCGCCGCGCGTATCAAGCTTGGTTTGCAAGACAAGCTGATGCTCGGCAATCTCGATTCGCAGCGAGATTGGGGCTTCGCTGGCGACTATGTCGATGCGATGTGGCGGATGCTGCAGCAACCGCAGCCAGACGATTACGTCGTTGCGACGGGCGAGACGCACACGATCCGCGAATTCCTCGACGCGGCGTTCGGGCATCTCGGCCTCGATTGGCACAAGCATGTGGAGCAAGACCCTCGTTTCCTGCGACCCGCCGAAGTCGACACCCTGCGCGGCGACGCCAGCAAAGCGAAACGAGTCCTCGGCTGGGAACCGCAAGTCTCGTGTCAGCAACTGGCTCAAATGATGGTCGAAGCGGACCTCGCATATCAAATGACCAATGACAAATGCAATTGATCGTTGGTTATTGATCGTTGGTCATCGGTCATTTGATGAAGGGCAACGCCGTCGTTAGAAGTCTTCGGTGTTGCAAGCAATCAAACAGCGTCGCTTGAACCCCACCGAGCTTGCCTCGGTGGATTTGGGCCTTTGCACTACGAATTGCTTAACGCAAACGAAAACTCATACGCCGTAGTGCAGAAGCCTGAATCCACTGAGACAAGCTCAGTGGGGCGGATGAAGTTGAAACCTTTGATTCACTCCTCACTTTCAACCTCCCTAGTGATTCATGTCTGACTCGCCTGCTGAAAACCAAGACAACGCCGAACTTCCCGCTTCGGTATTGCTCCCGGATTTGCCGCCGGTTGAACCGCCGTCGGCAAAGTTCATTGTGCAACTGTTTGTGGTCCCTGGCTTGATCGTCGCTGCGATCATCGGCGCGTGGTTACTGTTCGGAAAACTCGCGTCTGCCGAACAAGACTGGCAAGCGTTGCTCGCCGACATGAAGAGCAGCAATGAACATCGCCGAGGTCGTGGTGCGATGGGGCTCGCGCAGGCACTCGCGGCAGATCAGAACCGCAAGGGAGTCAGCGGGCCGCGTTTGACGACGAATCCGCAGATCGCTCAGGAGTTAAGCGCCTTCCTGGCCGAGACGCTCAAGAGCAGTTCGACAGAACCGTCAGTGATCGATCAACAGGCATTCTTGATTCGGACATTGGGAACGCTCGATGTGCCGGAGGCAGTGCTGCCCGTGTTGCGCGAAGCGATGGACGAAAAACACGATCGCGAAGTTCGGAAGAACGCGGTGCTCGCTGCCGCGACAATCGCGCATCGAGCCAACGAGCGAGGCGCAGGCTTGTCCGGTGAGGGAATTGTTGATGAGCTGTCGAACGTCGCCAAAGACGGCGATCCGCTATTGAGGTCATCAGCGGCCTTCACGCTCGGACTTTTCCCTTTGGGAAAAATTCAGCAACCGCTGACCGTCTTACTCTCGGACGTCGATGCCAACACTCGGGTGAATGCGGCGATCGCCTTCACCCGCCAGAAATCGCTTGACGGTGTCCCTGTTCTGCGCGAAGTGCTGGCCACTGCGGCAACGACTAAAACAGCTGCCCCCTCAGGAGATTCATCTGTCATTGCGACGTCGAATGCCTTGAAGGCAGTCAGCGAACTGGCTTCGCGGTTGGACGACCCGACCCGAGTTGAGATAGTTCGCGATGTCGAAACGATTTCAAAAAGTTATCCAGAACCGCGCGTCCGACTGGATGCGGCGCAGGCGTTGATGAAATTGAGAGGGAAGTGATTCTGTGGATTTGAGATTTGAAATCTGAAACGACGTCACACAGTCGGTTCCTTCGTAAAGGCTTGGCATCAACCGACGACAACCGGTAGCTTGTTCTGGCAGCAATACGCATTTCACCACTCGAAGAAAGGCTCGGAGCATGATTCAAACGCAACTGCTCCTGACTCAATCTGACGCCGGTATGGAACTGTCTCGCGAGGAGTTCCTCGAAGCAGAGTTCGATCTGCAATGGCGCTATGAACGGACTCAAGGGAGGTTAGTCGTCATGCCCCGGCCAGAATTTGGACATGATGTTGCCGCAATGTCGTTTCGGAATCACCTCGGTGCCTACATGCTGGCTCACGCGGACTCTGTCGAGTTCGTGTTCCAAGAAAGCCACACGGTGGTTGATGACGACACCGACCGCATTTCCGACATCGCCGTCTATCTCAAGTCCAACGAAGAAGTCGCGGAGTTTCCCTTCCGCGTTCCCGATTTGGTGTTTGAAGTCGTCAGCGCCGGTTGGGCTAGCATGAAGCGTGACTACGAAGAGAAACGGGACGAATATGAACGACTCGGCGTGCGCGAGTACGTCATCGTCGATCGCTTCGATCACCGTTTGACGGTGCTAACGCTGAAAGACGGCCACTTTGTCGAATCGTGGTTGGGACCAAAAGAGGCTTACACTTCGCCGCTGCTGCCGGGGCTTTCCATTCCGTTGGCGGGGGTGATTTAGTTGCAGAAATGTAGGCGACTCGCTCCCGCGACTCGCATTCCGAACCACGAAGATAGCCCAACTTATGCACGATCTCGCCGTTTCGCCGCCGCCAACAAATTCTAACTCTCCGGTCGGGGCCGGGATCGACTACAGCTATTTCATGAACTGCGTGCATTGCGGTTTGTGTACCTCGTTCTGTCCGACCTACCTGGAAACGGGAGACGAGAACGACAGCCCGCGCGGCCGCATCTACTTAATGCGGAATGTGGTCGACGGCCAGTTGCCGCTGACCGAGACGGTGAAGTCGCATCTCGATCTATGCCTCGATTGCCGAGCGTGCGAGACGGCGTGTCCCTCCGGTGTGCAGTACGGGCGGTTGATCGAGCCATTCCGCGTCGAGATGCAAAAGCGAGACGCGGCGGCAGGCATCGGCGAGGCGAACGGCTGGTTTCATCGGTTCGTGCTTTACGGGTTGTTTCCGTATGCGAATCGCCTGCGTTGGGCACTGGCACCGGCGCGGTTTGCTCAGCGGCTCGGACTGGATCGCCTTGCTGATTCGATGGGGCTGACGAAGCTGTTACCGAAGAAGCTTCAGCGAATGCAGGAACTGTTGCCGAAGCTCGGTCCCGCGACACCGCCGCTGCCGGAGTTGCTGTCTCCCGTCGGCAAGCGTCGAGCCCGCGTTGCGCTCTTCACCGGTTGCGTGGCAGATGCAATGTTCGGCCACACGAATTGGGCGACCGCTCGCGTGTTGCAACAGAACGGCTGCGAGGTCGTCGTCCCGCGCACTCAAGCCTGCTGCGGAGCGATCCACTATCACAGCGGCGCGGGGGAGCCGGCGTTGCAGCTCGCTCGGCAAAACGCCGACGCCTTCAATCCGGACGATTTCGACGCGATCATCATCAACGTCGCCGGCTGCGGTTCGATGCTGAAAGATTACGGCCACATGGCTGATGAACTTGCGCCGCAAGATGCCGCCACACGACAACGGCTCGGCAAGTTCGCCGGCAAAGTCAAAGACGTTTCCGAGTTCCTAATGTCGCTCGGCCCGATCGCCCCTACCGGCGAGATCAAACTGCGAGCGACCTATCACGACGCTTGCCACTTGTGTCACGCGCAGAAAATTCGCGAACAACCGCGCGATCTGCTGTCGCTTGTCCCCGGCCTTGAACTGATCCCGCTGACCGAAAGCGAAATCTGCTGCGGAGCGGCAGGGAGCTACAACCTGACGCAGCCGGAAATGGCCGCTCAACTCGGCCGCCGCAAGTTGGAAAACATCCTCAAGACGAAGGCTCAAGCGGTGATCACCGCTAACGCAGGCTGCTCGCTGCAACTGCAACTGCAACTCCGGCAAACCGGCCACGACATCTGGGTCGCTCACCCGATGGATGTGCTCGACTTGAGTTATCGGCAGCAGCAGCCAAACTGCCTACGAGGCTAAAATGATGGCGATCCGCTTGATCTTCGGAATCTTCATGGCCATGTCGGTCGGCTGTGCGAGCTGGGTCTCGAAGACTGTGACGCCGAAGCCCGTCGGAACTTTCATCGCAGTGAGCCACAGAGTCGAGGGTGGCGAGCGATCGGCGAAGTTGTCACCAGACTCAGAACTTGGTCGCGAGTTGGCGACTTGGTTATCAAAGAAGCGAGTTGCCTACGATGACTACAAGTCATACGCGCCAGACTTGGTGGTCACTGGGGAAACTTACCAATTGAATCTGCAAGAAGACTTCGTGATCTTTTCGCGGAGAAAGCCTGCATTCAGCGAGACGAGCACGCAACAATCTTGGAAGGCAGACGACGACGACCGCAAGCTCCGCCGTCACTTGCTAGACTGGCTGCAGAATGAACCGTCGGCCCAGTTTTTCCGTTCCGGTCTACCGGACGAGAATGCCGTATCACAGGAACCACGCTGATGGTTGCCCCCATCTTCCAAAAGCTTCCGATCACCGAAAGCCAACTCGCCGAGTTCTGCCGCAAGCATCGCATTCAGCGAATGTCGGTGTTCGGGTCCGTACTGCGCGACGACTTTGGGCCGGAAAGCGATGTTGATTTTCTGGTCGAGTTCGAGCCGGAAAGCCATCTGGGTTGGGGAATTGTCGGCGTGTGCGACGAGTTGGAACAGTTGATTGGCCGACATGTCGACATGGTCAATCCGAAATACTTGAAACAGCGATTCCGCAAGAGCGTCTTGGAGAGTGCTCAGCTTGTCTATTCCAACGCCTGACAGAGATCTGTCCTTTGCGGCAGACATGCTCGATGCGGCGACCAAAGCCGTGACGCATTCGACGGGCAAGTCTCGTACTGACCTCGACACGGACGAGGTGTTCCAACTGGCGATGCTGCACCTGATTCAGATTGTCGGTGAGGCCGCGACAAAGACGTCACCTGCGTTGCGGCAGCAGCATCCAGAAATTCCTTGGCCCAACATAACCGGCACGCGGCATCGAATCGTTCATGATTATTCGGCAGTGGACCTCGACGTTGTCTGGGATGTGTTGACGATTCACCTCCCGGCGTTGATTCCGCAATTGAGTGCCATTGTCCCCGACAACACGGCATCGTGAACTGCCATCGCCGCGATCTGACGCTGGAATTATTCGACTTCGCGTCCGTAAACGCGACGCAGCCGCTCGATGACCTCGACGACTTCTGAGTCGATCCGCTCTCGTGAAATGATCCCGATTTCAGCGAGCAATTCCGCGAGTTCGTGCAAACAGCGTGTGGTGAGCCGTGGTGCGTAAAGCAGCATCAGCCGTCGTTCGACAAGATCGCTCAACGAGCGTGCCCACTCATGGCGAATGACCCACGTCACGAATCGGCACGGCAGATCCGTGTCAACGACGCTGGGTTCAACGTCTGAGGACTCTTCTTGTCTTTCTCTGCGCTCACCGCGCCTCTGCGTGACATGATTCGAAGCATTGTCATGCAGAGGCGCGGAGGAAATCACAAAGACCTCTTCAAACCGGTTTCCGATCAGCGGCCAGATCGCTTCCACTTGAGTAATCGTCAGCCCGAATCGCTGACTCAACTGCTGATGCAGCGACCGCAGCGAGGTTTCATCCGTCGGAAAATCTTGAGCACCGGGAAGCATCTCGCCGCGTGAGTCGACGACACGCGGACAATTGAGCCGTTGCAGCACGCGATCGGTGACTTCCTCGGCGAGCTTGCGGCAGGTGGTCAGCTTGCCGCCGATCAGCGTCAGGATCGGAATCGGGCCGCGGGTGTTCTCGTCGATCCAGTGACCTCGCGGAATCGACGACGGCGAATCGTCGCGAGCAAACGGCAGCGGTCGAACTCCGCTGCACGTCAGCAACACGTCGTTCGTACTGAGCTGCGCCGACGGAACGACGGTGTTGACCAGTTCGATCAAGTACTCGATCTCGCGCGGTTCCGCGACCGCCGTTTCGGGCCGCGCGTCAAACAGTTCGTCCGTCGTTCCGACAAGAGTCTGTTCTTGGCTGAACGGCAGAATGAACACAAGCCGCCCGTCGGGAGCTTCGGCATACAGCCCGTTCGCGCCGATCGCTGCTCGCAGTTCCGGCTTCGACGTGACGAAGTGACTTCCCTTCGTCCCGCCAAACAGTTTGTGCGAACCGACGTTCCAGTCCGCCAACGTGGCATCGCCCCACGCTCCCGTGGCGTTGATCACGATCGTCGGCGTCAACCTCCTCGACGGTGACTTGCCGAGACGATCGTGCAACCAAACATGCGGGCCGTCGAACTGAGCGATCGTGTGCGTGAGTATTTCACACGTCGCAAGTAGCCTTGCCCCTTCGTGGCCCGCGGCGCGAGCGAGGGAGGGCGCTTCACGAGACGGTGAATGAACCGTGTCTTGTGGCGTCTGCCCTCGCTCATTCTTCGGGCTACTAAGAGACACGGCTTCTCGATCGCAATGAGCATCGTGCGCCACTCGTTGTGCATCAGCCAACATCGTCACTACGAAGCGCTCCGGAAACGAAATCTGCGCGTCCGAGTACTCGCACAGCCAACGAACTGCGTGACCAAACTGCCGAGCCTGCGATGCATCGAGTGATCTGACCGAGTACCGCGGCGTTTGGGTGTTCGGCGAACGTGCAGCGAGCCAGTCGTAAAATCGGAGGCCCATTTGGATCAGCCACAAGCCTCGCTCCTTCGCACGCGGACAACAGCGCAGCCACAATTTGCCGAGCCACGATCGCTCGCAACCCAACAACGTCAGCAGGCTCCAGATCAACCCGCCTAAACGCCGCCGAACGGGAATCTGTAACCGCAGCGGTCGCACGAATTGCGGAACGATCTGTAACAGAACCGCTCGCTCGCGTAGGGACTCGAAGACCAACTGGACGTCACCTCGTTCGAGATATCTCAGACCGCCGTGAATCAACCGGGACGATCGCGATGTTGCACCAAAGGCGACATCGTTCGCATCGATGAGCGTCACTGACACGCCGTTAAGCACCAATTCTCTCGTAACCGCCGAGCCGTTGATTCCGGCTCCAACAACGAGCACGTGTGGTGATTGGACGACAAATTGATTCGGATCGTTCGACATGCTACGAGAGGATAACCGGGAAGCAGAAAAATTGATCATTGGTTATCTGTCATTGTTCATCGGCCATTTGACGGACTGCAAACTGACCACGAACGGACGGTCGCAGTCGCCTGCTTGCCGTCCCTCTTCAATGACCAATGACCACCGATCAATAACCAACAACCAATCTTGCCTCCGCCTTCTCCCGCTTCCGCAGTTCCGCAGTTGACTCCCTCAATAGCGTTCCCCTACTTTCCGCCCGCTCTAACGCGGTCGAAGAGTTTTGTTGGGCTGAGGTCCGTTCGCCGCGTTTCGCTGTGGTCGATGAGTTTGATCGCGATGGTTTGCGATCGCTCGACCGAGCGAACAACAAGGTCCGAACGTGACCGCTTTTTTGAGGTAATGAAAACCAATGGCTGATCTGATTCCCCCACACGGTGGTTTGTCCGAGCCGGTGTGCCGGACGGTGTCCAACGATGAAATCGCGAGCTTCAAGACGGAAGCTGAAACGCTAACAAAGGTGCCGGTATCGTCCGCAGACCTGTCATCGGTCTATCGCTTCGGCGACGGCACGCTCAGCCCGCTGACCGGGCCGATGAACAGCGCGGTCTACAACCGCGTGCTCGACGAATCGGTGATCGAAAACAACGGCAAGCTTTATGCCTGGACGGTGCCGATCTCGTTCCCAATCACGGCGGATCTGGCCAAGACGATCAAAGCGGGCCAAAAGGTCGCGCTGACAAACCCCGCCGGCGAAGTGGTCGCGACGCTCGACGTCAACGACGTCTTCCCGTGGCCCAAGCTGAAGTATCTCAAGTCGGTCTATCTCACCGACCGCATCGATCATCCCGGCGCGGACATGGTCATCAAGGGTGATGCTGACAAGTCCCACCTCATCGGCGGTGAGTTGCGTGTTCTGCCGCAGCCGAAGAATCCGTCGTTCGGGAAGTATGTCCTCACGCCCCGCGAAGTCCGCAAGCTGTTGGCCGAGAAAGGTTGGAATGCGGTCGTCGCATTTCAAACTCGTAATCCGCTGCACCGTGCTCACGAATACGCGCTGGTCTACGGTTTGGAAACGCTCCTGCGTGAAGGCCACAACGCTGGCGCGTGTTTGAACCCGCTCATCGGCGAAGTTAAAGGTGACGACGTCAACGCCGAGATTCGCATGGAGACCTATGAGAAGCTGATTACCGATCGCTCGCTCGGCGACGGCGACAGCGATGCAACTCTCTGGGGACCACGTGGCGAATCGGTGCCTGACCGAGTCGTGCTGCTTGGTCTCGACATCAAGATGCTTTACGGCGGCCCGAAAGAAGCGGTCATGCACGGCATCTATCGACAGAACATGGGCTACACGCACTTGGTCATCGGCCGCAAACACGCCGATGCACCGTACGCCAACGGCGAAGCGATCTGGGGCGACTTTGATGCACAAGAAATCTTCAAGAAGCTCGGTGGCGACTTGCAGATCAAGACCGTCAACGTCGGCTTCGCGGCCTACTACGAATCGGTCGGTCGAGTCGATCTAATGGAACGTAACAAAGACGAAAAGCCCTGGTCCATCAGTGGCAAAGATATTCGCGCAACCTTGCAAAAGGGCGACCTGGTCGATGGCCGCATCATGCGACCCAGTACCAGCAAGATCCTCGGCAATGCGATGAAGGTCGGCTAGTTTTTACTGACGCACTCATTCGTCTTGTTGAGTTCTATTGAAACCCGCCAGCCCGGCTTCATTCCGAAGCCGGGCTGTTTTTGTTTCGTCACAGATTGTGGCGTGACGCTCCGAGCTTATGAAGAAATGCCGTGGGGCACGTTTCCAACGTGCCACATCAACGTAATTTCAAGCAAGTTGAAAACGTGCTCCACGAAATCCTCACGGTCTCTCCGCGCCGTACCACGCTGCGGATTTGCCTCGCTATTGGTTTACTTTCAACGGCTACGATCAATTAACGGCTGCGATCAATTAGTGTCGCGGGAGCGAATCTTGAGGTTCACCTTCCCTTTGTTGTCAGCCAGTTTGTTCCAGGACTCTTCGCACCGAAGGAATAATTGCCCGTCGGCAGGAGCCTTGAAATTGCCGTTGCTGGGTATCGCGAACGGTTCGCCCAGTTCGTAATCGTTGAACAACACGCCGACGAGTTGACCAGGGGTAAAGTTTGATTGATACGGGACCATGGTCGGCAATGCTTCTTGTTTTGATTCGGTTTTGCTGCCGGTCTTTTTAGGCTTAGTTGCCTTGCTGACAGCGGCTCCTACGTTTGTAGGTTTCGGAGTTTCGACCTCTTCTCCAAACGGGTTGAGTAGCGGGCCGTCATCTGACAATTGCCAAGCACCTTCGGCCGTGAGTTCAAACTCTTCATCAACCTTGACCAGTAGTCTCGATGCTTGCCAGCCGTGGTTGGCTTCGATTGTGCATGTGACGGGCACCGAACTGGTGGCGCGACGAAATTTTGTCTTCCAATCCCAAGCGGTGAGCGTCACTTCGTAGCCGAGATCGAAGTGTTGCAAGAAGAAGAGGTACTCGAACGAAATCTCCTTCGACATCGAACCATAAACGTTCTCGAACGTGGCATCAGACTTATCCATCAACAAACCTAATCCCAGTGGCCGGAAGCGGTCGTAGTAGTTCGGGTTGTTGGCCAGCAAATGGCAAAGAGCCCAGCGCCAGCAGTAATTTTCCCAGGAGTCGCCGGTAATCTCTCTCGCGTTGACGATCGCGTTGAGCGATTTCGGTTCGGAACTGCGGATGTATCGCACAGCTTCCGGATGACAATTCACGCGCGACTCCCCTGCCTTCCAGTATTGGCCCATTTCGGCCATTCCTTCGCTGTACCAGATCGGTCCTGTGTGTCCGAAATTCTGACCACAATAAGCGTGAACCGCTTCATGTTGTGGGATGCCACGATTCGCCACAGCGTAGACAGTCGCTTTGGCACCGACGATTTCGCCGGTTCCTCGTAGTACGCGAGTTTGAGTCAGCGTGACCCCTGCCCCTTCTTCGATTTTGGCAAGTCCCTCCGGAGGAAACGCACCTTGCGGCCAGACACTCAAGTCCCGCACGACGAAGCATTCCAGCGGCTGCTTATTCGGACGCCCCCAGTATTTTGAGATTAAGCTGATCATCGTCTCCAAACGCTTGAGTAGCTCATCCGCTTCGTCTTTCGGTAGGTCCGTGTGTAACAGGAAATTCGCTGACCGATAATCTCGCGGTCGATTGGGCTCGTCGCTCGTCGGCTTTTTGGATTTGACTTTGTCAGCCCCCTTTTCTTTGTTGTTGACCGCTCCCTTCGATTGAGCCGATGCGACATCGTTCAACAGAGTCACGATGAAAAGACCCAGCAGCAAGACGATCCCGCGAGAAACAGACGCACGACGGTCTCGCGTTGAGTCGAGGAAAGGCTTCATGGCGTTCGGCTTTCGTTTCTTGCGTTAAGCAACTTTACGAGGGATCGACGTTGATCGAAATGCGACTTGTGGCAGCGACTGAGATTCCAATTTGAACGAGTCTCTTATATCTCTCACGACACTTTGTGAGAAATTCGGCGAATCAGCCAATCAACAATGAAAGCCCAACCATGAAACATCTCACCGCTAAGCCATTGTCCTATGAATTCACTCGCCTTCGAGAGCCGCGTGTGCGGATTCAATCAGGTGAAACGCTGATTGTCGAAACGGAAGACGCATTGTCGGGGCAGATTCGCAAAGCAGGCGACCGGCGCGACCGCACGACGATGCCGTTTAGTAATCCACAAACCGGCCCAATCTACGTCGAAGGGGCCGAGCCAGGTGATTCGCTCGCGGTGACAATTCACGAAATCAAACCGATTCTCAACCAATGTGCGACCTACACTGGCAACCCGAAACAACTCTGCGAATGGCTGGGAACCGACTGTCCTCAAAATGCGCATGTCATGCCGATTCGCGATGGGCTGATTTACTTCAGCGATGAGATCACAATTCCCTACACACCGATGTTGGGTTGTTTGGGAACAGCTCCCGATATCGGATCGCCAACTGCGCTCCCGGCTGGTCCCTACGGCGGCAACATGGACATCATCGAAGTCTGCCCCGGCAACACGATCTCGCTGCCGGTATTTGTCACGGGCGGGTTCCTGTATCTTGGCGATGCTCACGCAGCGATGGGACACGGCGAACTTTCTGCGACAGGGCTAGAAATGCCTGCGGAAACGAGGCTGACCGTCAACCTGATCAAAGGCAAGAAGCTGCTCTCGCCACGAATCGAATCGCCGACCGAAATCATGACGGTTGTCAGCGGTTGCCCAATGGAACGCTCCGCAGCCGAGGCGTTCGCTCGACTGATTCTGTGGATGGAAGAGGATTACGGGTGGAACCGCTGGCAGTCGTATGACCTGCTGACGCATGTCGCTCGCATGTCGATCGGCTATTACGGCATCGGCACGATCGCGGCAAAAGTCGAGAAGCGGTATTTGGTGCCCGTTCCTAAATTGGTTGGTACAACACCCGCATGATGTTTAATCCACAGGACTGGTTTCGAGCGAATGCGACCGGAACAAATCGCGAACCGATGAAGAAGTTCGCGTCTGGATTGGTCGTTTGGATGTTGGCTGGAGTCGTGGTCTGGTCCACTCAAACGACTCGCGCCAGTTTGGAAAAGAGTCTGTCATCGCTCGCAATGCTGAGTTGGTTTGGAGCGCTGATCGGTCTGGGCCTGTTTTGGGGCGGCGGCATCTTGGTGCTGCGCCCGTTGTGTGAGCGCGGTTATTTCCAACGATGGCTCGCTCGCTGCGTGTCTGTGGAGCGTTTGTCGTTAGCGCTGGCGGGCGGGCAGACGGTGCTGCTGATCGTCACGCATCGGCTGTATTCGCTCATCGACTTCTGGATGTTGGCAGCGCTTGCTGGTGTGCTGGTGCTTGGCTCGGCCTTTGGCTGGAAGCCGCCAAGCTCGAATCGCCCGTGACTACTCGCGAGTGAAATCTGTGCGTCGTCGTCACAGCAATAGCGTAAAACCGATCTTACGTTGTTTTCAAAAAGCGGAGTATCTTCCCACCCCTCGCGAGGTCAGGCTACTGGAAGAAGTTGTGACTACTTCGGACGACCGCCTGCCGCAGCGCCCTTTTCCACACCCGCTGTCATGCAACAATGAGTCTGTTTCGTATTTGAGTCTCAACGGCAGAGCCAGGAGACCAGTGATGACGATCAGCATTCAACGACCATTGCCTCAAGAACTCGCCGACGTCCAAAAGCAGATGTCGTCGAAAGCTCGTGAATACGGGCTGGACTTCTTTGAGACCATCTTTGAAGTCGTGGACTACGACGAGATGTCGATGCTCGCGGCGTTCGGCGGGTTCCCCGTGCGTTATCCGCACTGGCGGTTCGGAGCCGAATACGACGAGCTGTCGAAGGGCTACGAATATGGCCTGCAAAAGATTTATGAAATGGTGATCAACACGAATCCGTGTTACGCCTATTTACTGAAATCTAACTCGATGATGGACCAGAAATTGGTCATCGCGCACGTTTACGGTCACAGCGACTTCTTCAAGAACAACGCTTGGTTCAAACCTACCAACCGGCGAATGCTCGACGAAATGGCGAATCACGCGGCACGCGTGAATCGCTACATCGACCGCATCGGACATGAAGAGGTTGAGGCATTCATTGATGCCTGTCTCTCACTCGAAGACTTGGTTGATCCCCATTCGCCGCACATTCGTCGTCGCGATGAACACGCCGCACCGGTCGGTAGTCCGATTCACAAAGAGGACAACGAAACTCCAGAAACGCCGGGCCGATTCGCGTCCAAAGACTACATGGACGACTTCATCAATCCGCGCGAAGCACTGGAAAAAGCTCAGCAAGACCAAGACGACAAACAAAAGAAGAAAGAGCAACAACGCAACTTCCCGCCGGAGCCGGAACGCGACGTCTTGCTGTTTTTGCTCGAACACGCGCCGCTCAAACCGTGGCAACATGACATCCTGCAAATCGTTCGCGACGAGGCGTATTACTTCGCTCCGCAAGGCCAGACCAAAATCATGAACGAAGGTTGGGCCAGCTTTTGGCATTCAACCATCATGACCACGTTTGGTCTGACGGACGGTGAAGTCATTGATTACGCCGATCATCATTCCGGCACGATGGCGATGAGTGCGAACCGCTTGAATCCCTACAAAATAGGGATCGAGCTGTATCGCGACATCGAAGAACGTTGGGACAAAGGTCAGTTTGGCTCAGCGTGGGAAGAGTGCGACGACGTCGAAGATAAGAAACGTTGGGACAAACAGCTCGGTTTGGGCCGCGAGAAAATCTTTGAAGTCCGCCGCGTCCACAACGATGTCACTTTCATCGACGCGTTCCTCACCCCGGAGTTCTGTTACAAGCACAAACTCTTCAGCTTTGCGTTCAACGATTCCAACGATACTTACGAAATTGCGTCGCGGCAATTTCAACAGATCAAACAACAACTTCTCACCAGTTTGGCAAATCACGGGCGACCGTTCATCTACGTCACAGACGGCAATTACAAGAATCGCGGCGAACTGTATTTGCTCCATAAGTATCAGGGTGCCGAACTGAAACACGATTACTGCCGCGATACGCTCTCAAACCTGCAACGAATTTGGGGCCGACCAGTTCACATCGAAACGGTGATGGATGACCGACCGAGTGTCATCTCGTTCGACGGAACGAATCACGACATCAAGCAGGCGTGAATTGGAGTAGACAGCTTTCGTTGTGGCGCACACGAGTCACGTGCGCCACAGAAAATGACCCAAAGCCAGAATTCCGAATCGCTCGAATGAGCGTACTCGGAACGAACATTTCCAGAATTCTTGGTCTGCCCCAATTTGGACTCGTTAAGTCGGACGCGATCGCCGACCGGTATTTGATGGCGTGAAGTTTTTCGTTGACTCAACTCCTCGGCGTTGACTCAACTCCTAAGCGATTCTGCCAATCGAGGTGTGACATGAGTTTGAGCGATTCTCTATCTCAAGAATTAACGCGGCTCGTCGGTTTGAATTCCGTGCTGCCGCAGACGATCACGTTGCCAACGACCAACAGACTCGACATGTCGATCGAATTCACGGCTGTTGATTCTCTGAGCTGTGCCTTTCGTGAACTCCGCATCAATGCGCCGCACCTAGCGGGCGCGTCGTTTGCCACGCTCAAGACTTGGGCGGACGACTTATCACGGCGGATCACGTACCTATTAGAAAACTTGGGCCCCCTCGAATTTGATCCGACAACGCAGCAAGTGTTGATTCGTTCCAAATCACCCGATCAGCGAACTGGTGGCGCGAAGTACTACGAAATCCTCTTGCAATGCCAGGCTGCCGGACGTTTTTTCCTTCGGCGATACTATTCTGATCCCACTCAAACGGGACGAAATCAGGTTGATCTGCACCTCACCCATGAGACGCTTTTGAAGCTCGTAGACGATCTGGTTGCGACCGTCCCGTGAATTCTTTTTCAAGTAAAGTCTCGCGTCGCGCAGCTCCGAAACCGAGACAACAAGGCACAAGTTACGGCATCTGGTGTTTGCTGGCCTTTGGTTTCTGGTCTGCGTTTAGAGTCATTGTTCGAAACACATGTGTTTGTTGCATACGTGTTCTTGGAAAGGTCATCCAGCGAGTGACTTTGTGGGATAAAGCTCGTGGTGGTAGTGGAGTGTGGTGGCCATCAGGTTTTGTCTTTTGGAACTGGGACGCCAGTGGCGAGTGCGTGGGATTTTGCGATCAGATGATGAGTGTGGAGGTGTTGCAGTAATCGTTCGATTCAAACTCGCGATCGAACGGCCACTGCACCGTGAACAAGTTTGGCGACGTCGATCCCACATTGAACAACCAGTGCCGCTTGGGGTCCGGAAAGCTGTAACGCTCCAGCTTCATCACCGTTACCGGTCGGCCTTCGAACGTCCAAATCCACATCGTCGCATCGCGAATGGCTCGCTGCTCGTCGCTGTATCGGAAGATCGGCTCCTCGACGAGCTTCGCCGGGCGAAGCAGTTCGCCGACTTTTTCCGTGACCTTGATCGCCGCCGCCGCCGACCGCATCTCCTTGAGCAACGCTTGTCGCTCAACCGTGCCGGTATCGCCGGCCGGATCGTCCGCGGCGACGACCGACTGTCTGCCGATCTGAGCGACGGCGAGAGCGGCAACCAGAAACCGAATAACAGCCTGTCGAAACAGCTTGCTCATTTCATTTCCTTGTCCGGCAGAATTCGTCGCGTCAGGTTGGGCCATCGGACGCGGCCAACGTCAGACACCACGTCTGGAATTATTTCGAACAGCCAGGCCGAACTGTCAACGACTCGGTGACTTGGTGTGGCATCTTCCTGTCCCCAATCTTCCTGTCGAACCGATCGCCAAATGCCGTTGGACTTCGACCGGAAAATGGTTGACCGGAAGATAACCCCGGCTGGCAATCCTCTCGCGAGATCTCAGTTCGATGGTGCTTGCTGACCTTTGTCGGCAGGCTTTCCCTTCTCAAACGGATTGCCGAATGGGTAGTCCGTCAGCGGCATGCGAGTCGGATAGAACGGATCGGTCTTGACCCACTCGTCGAGGAACGGAAACTCGGCGATCATCGCTTCGTGGCGAGCGAACCGGATGCGATACGTCGTGCAGCGAGACACCTTGTAATGCCACTCCAATCCCGCCGCGGTTTGTCGCGCTTCGAGCAGCAACACCGCTTCCGGCCCCGCCTGCACATAGCCGAACATCGCACCTTCGACGACTCCCTCTTCGTGAACTTGGTAGCGATACAAGGGCGTCGGCAGTAGACGCATTTGCCAATCGGACTTGTCTTTCCCGCCCCAGTTGCAGATGACTTGAAACTCCTTGGCGATGTTCCGCATTTGCACGAGCCGCGTCGACGCCTTGTCCGACGGCGGCTTCGCGTCGTTGAGCGGTTTGAACGGACTGCCCTGCAGACGCGGCTTCCAGAATGGTTGATCGCCGTGCCGCATCTCGATCGGCCGATCCGTGAGTGAGACGAACACTCGCCCCCAAATCTGAGTCGGGAAATTGAAGAAGCCGTTCGTCGCCACGACGGGACGACCGCGATCCGTCCACAGAAACATCATGTCGTCCGCGTTCTTACTGATCGGGTTGTCCCACCGCACCAACGGGTCTTCGTGGAACTCACACGGATTGTCGTCGCGCCCCTCGACGAACAGCCGATACTCGCGATGCCGTTTGCGATAGAAGTCGAGCTTCTCTTTGTTTGCGGGCGAGCTCGTGTCACCAGAACTTGCAGGAGGTTTAGCGTCGTCGGCACTCAGTGTCGCAACGCCAACCGCGATGCCGAGCATGATCATCAACGTTCGTCCGCAGAATCTCATCGCACAACTCCTAGCTTCGTCCCCACTAACCTCGCGTCGGTGGAGCGAATGATCGGCCACTCAAATCCCCACGGCTGGCAACGATCGCTCATCGTTCGCCTTCGAATCATTGAACACCGACTTCATTCGCCAATACGGATTCGTCTTCGCAAACACTTCAGTATGTAGCGGCGGCGCGCGGAAGACTTCTTTGTCTTCGTAGAGCACCACGATCTCCGCCAGGCCCGTGCGGCCGAGTCCGAATTGCCAGAACGGATTCGCTTCATCCACCGGATTGACTGCTTCGAGAAACAGCGTGATCTCCGGATTCGTGTCCTGAGCGATGATGAACATCGCCCCGTCAATGAGCTGCCGGTCGCGATCCTCATAGCGATGCACGGGTGCGGCGATCAGACGCAGTTCATACCGAGGCCGATCGGGCGGCGAGGTCCAGAACTCGTGGGCCGTGAATTTCTGAGCGAACGCTTTCATCTGCCGAATGCGTCCCGCGGGAGTGTCGGCGGGAGGAGGCGCGTTCGGCAGCCGTTGAATCTTCAGGCTGTTGCCTTCCGGCGTCCAAGTCTCGCCGTTGGTTGCGGTCAGTTTGATCGGGACATCGCTGGTCGCATGAAACGCTTGATTCCACAGCCGTCCGTCCGGCTGTCGAAACATCTCCAACACCGCAACCGGTCGCCCGCGCTTTCCCCAAACCCAAACCGTCCCGTGATGCCCGCCCCACAACGGAGCCGTGAACCGCAGCACCGGATGCTCGACCCGCTCGATCTCGGCCCCAGTCTTCGCGTGCTGAACTCGCAACAACCCGACCTGCTCGCGCGACAACCGCATCTGTTCGCGAGCGAGCGCCACTTCCTCGGACTCGCTGGCCGGTGAGTCCTTCTTCTCTTGAGCGAACAACGACAGCCCGCTCAAGACAATGGATACGGCGATGATCTGCATCCAACAATTCATGTTCAGGTTCATTGAATACTTTCGATGATAGCGTCGATCGGCTCTGCTTTTACTCCGAAGGAGTTGCGTCTCTTAGCCCAGGGTTGCCGCGCATCGCGGCTACCCTGGGAACAACATCCAAACCAAACATGTACCCCAAAGGGGTTCCGTCATTCCGGATGACACAACCCCGTTGGGGTAGATTGTGCCGTATGTTTCCGTATCCCAGGGTAGCCACGAAGCGCGGCAACTCTGGGCTATGTGACTTAACTCCTTCGGAGTAAGGAAACTCATTTCGACGTCTCCTTCGTCTCCGTCAGCGGGAACGGGTAGCGATCAAACGGATGCGAGAGAACATAGAACGTCGCATTCATGTGAGGGTTTTGCAGGTGTGCCAGATTGACGATCTCGACGTCATTGAACGCCGCCCGCACGCCGTAGGCCGTCAGCCGAGTGACCGCGATTCGCCAGTGCCGTTTCGATGTCGCGGTCTCCGTCAGTCCGTCGATCAACGCGATCGCTTCGGGATTCGTGCCCCCTTGCGTGTAGGCGAAGACCGTTCCATCGACGATGCCGTCCGTTTCGCTGGCATACCGAAACAGCGGAGTCGTCAGGGTCCGCAGTTGCCAATCGGTCGGCGGCTGTCCCCAGTTGCCGATGACCTGAATCTTGCGAGCCAACCCGCGCATCTGAGTCAACCGCGCGTTGTCGTTGTCGGAGGGCCGCCCTTCGTTCTCGCCGAGATCATGAAACCGAAGGCCGGGAGTCGCTGGCTTCCAGACGTCGCGCCCATCGGCCTGCATCACGAACGGAATCGACGTGACCGATTCCAGCGCCTCGCACCAACTCGCGGGTGTCTCCGCGGCACCGCCTCGTTCGCGCAGGAACGCTTTGCCGATCACGACCGGCCGCCGCCCGTCGGTCCAAATGAAGACACCCCCATCGACAACTCCGCTGACCGGATTACTCCACCGCAGCGCGAGCTTCTCGTGCAACGGAAACTTCGTCTGCGATGAATCCGCGGCGCGCAGCCGAATGCGTTCCATCTGTTCGCGCAAGTAACCGATCCGCTGATCGGCGACCGAGTTCGCGACGGCTCCCGACTTCGGCGTCGCGGCCTGAGCACGACTATTCGTCGCTGCGATGCCGACAACACACACGACAATCCAAGCGGCACGAACCATTACTTGCCTCCCGGTTCTTTGACGGCTTTGACTTTGGAAAACGACCGCCAATAGGAACTCGTGTTGAGCAGGCACTCGGCGGCCATCGCCGGCTTGCCGTGATGGATCTCTTCGTCGTCGTAGAACACGACGTTCTCGGCCAGAGTGGTTTGGCCGACAGCGAATTGCCAGAACGGTTTCGCGGCGTCAATCGGTTGGACCGCTTCCAGAAACAGAGTCGCTTCCGGGTTCGTATCCTGGGCGATGAGGAACAGGGCACCGTCGATGAGCTGCCGATCGCCATCCTGGTAGCGATGCACCGGGGTCGGGAGCATTCGCAGTTCGTGCCGCGATCCGTCGCCGTTTTCCCACGTCCAAAGTTGATGTGCCGAGAATTTCTGCACGAACCCTTTCATCTGCCGCAGCCGGCCAAACGGCGTGTCGGCGGGAACGGGAGCACCGGGTAACGGCTTGAAGGTCAGATTGTTCGACTTCGGCGTCCAAGTCTGACCATCGGGCATCGTCAACTTGATGGGCGTGTCGGTCGTGGCGTGACAGGCTTGATGCCAGAGGCCGTCCTTTCCTTGCTGACACATCTCGAACACCGCCACCGGCCGGCCACGTTGGCCCCAGATCCACAAGGCCCCATGATGGTTCCCAAACATCGGAGCACCGAATTGCAGCACCGGATTCGGCACTCGCTCGATCGCCGCGCCGGTCTCCGCGTATTGCAGCTTCATCGGCGCAACGTGATCCAAACAAACCTGCAACTCCTCGCGTGAGCGCTTGGCGGACTCAGACTCACTGGTCAGGGCCGACGACGTATCGAATGTCTTCTCTTGAGCCTTTGGCGGCAGGCCACCGAGCATCGTCAAGGCAACGGCCAATGCCGCGCAGCGAACACTTGGAAACTCTTTGATCGACTTCTTCGTTCGCACGATCATGTCGCTCCTTTCGGCTTGAGGGCGAAAATGTAACAGCGACGGCTGGGATGCTCAGTGTCGTAGGGGGCGCGGATGCGGATGTCGATGTTGTCGAAGCCCGCCGTCATGAGAGCCGCTTCAACCTGCGATGGCTCAAAGAACGTGAAATCGAGAACGGCATTGGTGTCGAGGAAGTTGTCAACGTGTTTCACTTCCGACCCAATGTGAAACGACAGCAACAGCACGCCGCCGTCGCCAAGAACACGGTGCAACTCCGCGAACGTCGGCACGAGTTGGTCCGGTGTCAAATGCACGATGCAGTAGAACGCGAGAATGCCCCCGATCGACGATGACTCATGCCGCAATGCGCCGAAGTCGCCGACCTCAAACCGCGATTGCGGAAACGTCCGCGAGGCGATCTCGATCATCTTGGGAGTCAGATCGACGCCGGTTGCCGACAGCCCCAATGATGTCAAATGCGCCGTCGTGTGCCCCGGACCACAACCAATGTCGAGCACCGGCCGATCCGCGCCGACGATGGCGGCGAACTCCTTGAGCCACTCACGATCGAGTGGCTTGTGATCCAGCTCATCGACGAACTTCCGCGCATACGGCTCGGCAGCCAGATCGTATGCCGCGACAACGGTACTGAATGTGGAGGACATCAGTTGTCATTCTCCGCACTTCGATGGTGCGAGTTGCAGTTGCATGAACGTCGATTCTGGCGGAAACGGGCGGGACCAGAAGACGTTGTCGTCCAGGATGGCCCGGTACTACTTGGCGACCGTTCGCGTTGGTGCCGACCAGAACAGCCAGTAGGGATCAACCGATTGGTCGGTGACATTACGCGGCGCGCTCCACACCTCCTTGTCGTCGAACAAGACATGCAGCTCTCCGCCAGCAAGGCGCACGAAGCTGTACTGCCAGCGGGGCGGTTCGGACGCATGGGCTTCGATTTGAACGATGACTTCCGGATTCGTGCCGTGTGCCAAAATGAAGACCGTGCCGTCGATCACTTTGGCCGACTCGTCTTGATAACGATGGACGGGTTGGACCAACAGACGCAGTTCAAAGCGCGAGTTGTTCGGTTCCCAGAACTCGTGAGCCGTAAGGCGACGGCCGATCTCTTTCATCTGTCTCATACGCACCACCGGTCGGTCGCTGACTTCGGGCGCGTTGGGGACATCCTTCAATTCAAAGTGACCCTTCTTTGGTGTCCAACGTTTGCCATTCGGCCCGGTAAGTCGAATCAACTTGGGCGATGTCGATGTCAGTGCATGAATCCACGGCTGATTCGGGCCGACATCGCGAAACAGCTCCATCACTGCGGCGGGCCGTCCCGACTTTCCCCACACCCACAGCGTTCCCCCCTCCCAGTTCCGAGCCGCATCTCCATAGCTAAGGGCTGGGTTCGACAAATACTCGACCTCCGCCTCGGTTCCATCCACTGACGATTGCGCCTTGAGCAGAGACATATGCTCGCGAGCTTCCTTGATGATGGCAGACTCCACTTTCTTCGGAGAGTCGTCCTCTTTCTTGGAAGGTTCGTCCTCCGACTGCGCAGTCAATGTCAGCAGGAGTACGAACGCAAACGATCCGGCAATTTGAAGGCTTCTGGACATGTTGTGGTTTCCAAATGAACGGAATTGAGGAACGTCTTCGTTGAAGTCTACGAAAGGGCCATTACGGTTGCTTCGCACGAGGCCCCTCTTCTTCGCTCGGCTCGTCGAAGTACTTCGGAACGGTCAGCGTGCGGTGGATCGACGTGTACGGGGCGGTTCGATTTTCGTGTGGGCCAGGCGGACATTGCCAAGCGATCGTTTCGCCGAGCTTTGCTTTTAGCGGCGCCGAGCTGAGTGGTGCCCACGCATAGAGCCACCTTTCGCCATCGGACTCGATGAACAAGACCGCTTCGGGATTCACGCCCCATGCGAAAGCGAAGATCGAACCATCCGCACGCGGTTTATCGGAAGGCTCGTAGCGGTCAATCGGCGTTGCCAATCGACGCAGTTCGATTCGCGAGGTTCCCACCATCTGCGAGGCCGTGAACTGTTCGGCCAACCGACGCATTTGAGTCAGCCGCAGACGCGGGTTCTCGACGGGTGGCTCTGCTTTGGGCAATTCTTGAAACGTCAGGTTCCCGGCCGGTGGCTCCCAGATGAAAACGTCTCGCTGCATTTTCATCTTCGGTTGATAGAGCGCGACGAACTCATGATTCAACAAAAAGCGTTCGCCCTGACGGCCGTAAAGCTCAGCACTGATCAACGCGGCCGGTCGCCCTTTCAGCCCCACTCGAAAGACGCACGAATCAAGTATTCCACGCGTGACATCGCTGTAACGCAGCAATGGATCGGGCTTCAATTCCAGCGGCTTTGTTTCGTCTCCTGCGAGAGACTTCATCGTGATCTCGCCCATGATTTCCCGAACCGCTCGCAGCCGCGAAGCACTCGTCTTGTCAGCCTCCTTCCTCTCGGCCTTCTCTTTCTCATCTCCCTGATCTTGAGCCGAAGCGAACGTCATGATGACGGAGAGGGAAAGAATCGAGCAGCCGAAGATCAATCGAATCAATTTCATGGCTATTCTCCTTGAGGACATGTTTGGTTGTTTGCAACTCGTCTGGATGGCTTTCCGAAACGTTCTCGCAGGTCACGAGAATGGGGGGGCTTCTATGGAAGTGCATTCAAGTAGAAGCTCGCCATCATGTCGGCTCGCGGGTTCACTTCTTTGATTTCCCAAACTCGCTTGCCGTCATAAGAAGCTCTGGCACCGTAGGACCAAACTCGGGCGAAGCCGTATTGCCAACGGGGACCGTCGCCAGAGGAGACGACCTCCAAAACGAGGATCGCTCCCGGATCGCTGCTGACCGCGAAGGAGAACAGTGCTCCGTCCAAAACCGTGCCTTCGGCTTTGCCATATCGGTGGACCGGTCTCGACATCAGGCGTAGCTGTCGAGCTGTGATTTCGGTCGCTCGTTTGTCATCGACTTCGACCTGAAACGCTTCTGCCAGCCGCCGCATCTGAACAAGTCTCGCCGCCGGTGTCTTCGCTGGAGTCGGAGCGTCGGGGACATCTTGCATGACGACGTTGTTCTTCGTCGGTCGCCAAATCTCCTGACCGGATCGTTTGGCGCTCATCGGAGAATTGGTCAGTGATGTGCATTGAAAGTACGCGCCTTGAATGGGCGAGTACCATGTGAAGAACTCTACGATGGCCACAGGGCGGTCCTGCGCAGAGAGGACAAACAGGTTGCCATAGGCCCGACCATTGTCCGTCCACGCCCACCGCAAGGCCGATTCTTTCTCGGCAACAATGGTGCCGAGCTTCTCGTCTTCAAAATGGAACTTCCATTTCCCGATCTCCTCAACAGCGCGTTCCGTGGCCGCCTTCGATTCCGTTCGCACGAGATCGTCGGACTTCTCTTCCTGTTTGGCCGGTGGTTCCGCGGCACAGACGCCCGCAGTCATCAACGCAAGAGCCATCATGAGACCAGTCGCACGAACAAAAACGAGTCGCACTTCAATCACAACCAATCTCCAAGCTGAGTTTGAGAAAACGATCGAACTGGGGTCAGGTCTAATCTCACGCCAGTCCCACGACTCGTCGCCAAATCCATTCGACGCTGAGCAGCCCCAGCATCCAAATCCAAAGCCACCAACTGCTCCACAGCGGTGTCTTCTTCACGATCGGCGTTCCGACTTTCATGGGGACATCACGGAGGACTTCCGCGAGTTGAGTCGCGTCGGTGATGACGCTGCCGCCGGAGTGTTTGGCGATTGACGTGAGGAGGTCGTGATTCGGGAACGGGTTCTGTTGCTCGAACGGGTCGTGCGGAATCTGGATGTCGAGCGACGTGCTATCGACCTGAGTGAATTCCTCCATCGCGGTCAGTTCGACACGCAGCGATTGGCTGGCCGAGCCGACCGTCAGCGCGTCGGCGATCGGCAGTTCGAGGGCGAACGCGGGCTTTCCGCTCGCAGCGTCGGTGCGAGGCAAATCGAACTCCTCGCCCCACGCGATGAACGGGCCGGACTCGCCGCTCTCACGCGGCTTGCCGTCGGGCCAGCGAACTGGCGAGTAATTCGATTCGAGATCGTTCAACGATGTCTGCGGCTCGATCATCGACGTGATTTTGTAGGAGCCGGTTTGATTCGCGGCCTCATCGAACGCGGCGGCGGTCAGCGAGATCGTTTCGCCGGGGCGATAAAACTTTTTGTCGGCGGTGACGACGAGCCGACGGCGGCCGATCGACGAGCTTTCGGTCAGCCAATAGACCGCGTTCCGCCAGAACTTGCCGTAGTACTTCGTGTCGCCTCCCCACTTGGTCAGCAAGTCATTGGCCCAAGGCGGCGTGATCGGCATCGCCATTGTGCGACCGCGACCGAATTGTCCGACGACGATGGCCGGTTGGTTCACGGCAATGGCGTCGAGCTTCGTCTCCTTGCCTTCTGGATTCGGTGAGCCGGGCGGCGTCAGCCCAATGGCACTTACTTTAGGAGTCTGGTTTGGGGCCGGGATTTTTGGGTCTTCTTTTTTGGAATTGGTTGGATTTTGGTCGTCGGGCGTAGACTTCTCGGGCGAACGAGCGGCCGGGACGATTGGGGAGTTTGTCTTGC
>JAPLNX010000530.1 GCA_026400935.1 Planctomycetia bacterium
CCAACAGATGCTTCCGATTCCGCGTGTGACGCGGATCTGTCAGCGACTCGAAATGCGACCCGAGCGAACCGACATCCCCACACAACTCTGCCACGCGACACCTCCTGGTCTGGACTCCTGCGCTCCAGCCCATAGTCACAGGACCAGAGAACTCACGCAGACATATTCCAGGAGACAGAGATACCATACAAACAGAAAGAGCGCAAGTCGCCCTAGATTACCCAGTTATGCGCGCTGGCCCTGGACGGCATCTGATATGCTTCCCCCGAAATAGTCACACGGTTATTTCTGGGGATGCATGTGACGCATTCGGACACCACTCTGGTGTCATAAACGAACGGCCGTTTTCCCCTGAGGCGCGGGGGCTCACACAGTTTGGAAAATAGCAACCGTTAAGTTTTCTCCGCGCGTCTACGGAAGAAACATGCAATTCGATACGAATGGCGGAAAACAAAAACATGCCAACAGTCCACGTAGCATTCTGGAGCGATGATGCGGCAGGCTTATGCGATTTGCTCCAAAGTTCGCCAAACGGATTGACCTCGGCAGACTCTGGAGAACGACTCAAACAGTACGGCCCAAACACCATTGAGGCACACCGCGAATCGACGTGGTGGCGAATTATTTGGAATCAGTTGCGTAGCCCGATCACGTTGTTGTTGATCTTCTCCGCCGGGCTTTCGTTGGCCGTTCATGAAGCGACTGAAGCAACGCTGATCTTGGTCATCATTGTTGCCAGCACGGCGCTCGGGATCTGGCAAGAACACTCCGCATCAAAGACGCTCGAAACTCTGTTGGCAATGGTGCAGAGCCGATCGTCGGTCTGGCGTGACGGAAAAGTGGTCGAAGTGGCAGACTCAGACCTCGTAGTCGGCGACGTTCTGGAGTTCTCGGCAGGTGCGAAGATCGCGGCCGACTGTCGTTTGCTGGAATCTGCCGACCTCTTCGTCAACGAAGCGACGCTGACCGGCGAGACATTTCCGGTCAACAAGCTCTTTGGGACTTTGTCTGCGGAAACGGGATTGGCACAGCGAACGAACTCGCTGTTTTGTGGGACTCACGTGGAGAGTGGAACCGGTCGAGCCATCATTGTTCGGACCGGCCGCGAGACGGAGTTCGGTCACATTGCTCAGCGGCTGACGTGGCGTCCGCCGCAAACGGAATTTGAACTCGGCGTGCAGCGTTTCGGCTATTTCTTGATGGAGCTGACGCTGCTGCTGATCGTGAGCATCTTTGTCGTCAACGTCTCACTGCACCGACCGTGGCTGGAAGCGTTCTTGTTCTCGCTCGCACTGGCGGTTGGCCTGACGCCGCAACTGTTGCCAGCGATCATCAGCGTGAACCTCGCACACGGCGCGCGACGTATGGCAGAACAACACGTCATCGTGCGACGACTGGCATCGATCGAAAACTTCGGCAGCATGGATGTGCTCTGTTCCGACAAGACCGGCACGCTCACCGAAGGAACCATTCAAGTCGAAGGAATGATCGGCCTTGATGGCCAGCCGTCGGATGAAGTTCGCCTGCTGGCGGCGATCAACGCGGAGTTTGAATCGGGCTATGCGAATCCAATCGACCTCGCGATTCGCGCCTCGCATGGTCTCGACTTGAAGAACTGGTCAAAGCTCGGCGAGCTCCCGTATGACTTCCTGCGCAAACGGCTGAGCATTCTGGCGACAGACGGTTCGCGACAATTGCTGATCACGAAAGGTGCCTTCGACAACGTCGTTGCGGTCTGTTCGCAGGCGATGCGTCCCGATGGAAGCTGCGTGCCGCTGGCCAATGTGAAGAGTGACATCGACCGTCAGTTTCACTCGCTCAGCGAACGGGGCCTGCGAGTGCTTGGAATTGCCGTAGGACGGGCACTCTTGTCCGTCACTACACCCGCGACGGGCAAGAGTGCCCGTCCTACAGGTGCGACCGTCGATGATACCCTGATCCTCAATAAGACCGACGAAGCGGAGATGACCTTTGTTGGCTTTCTCGTGTTGCACGATCCCCCGAAGGCGGGGATCGTCGAGACCATTCGCGAACTCCAAGAACTAGGGGTTCGATTGAAGATGATCACCGGTGACAACGCGCTCGTGGCGGCGAACGTTGCCAAGCAAGTCGGTTTGAATAACGCCGTGTTATTAAATGGTTCCGAGTTGCGGCAACTCAGCGATGAGGCGCTTGTGCAACGAGTCACGACTGTGGATGTTTTTGCGCAGATCGAACCAAATCAGAAGGAACGAATCATCCTCGCGTTGAAAAAGGCGGGACATGTCGTTGGATATTTGGGGGATGGGATCAACGACGCTCCGGCGCTGCATGCAGCGGATGTGGGAATCTCGGTGGATACCGCCGTCGATGTCGCTCGCGAGGCGGCAGACATTGTGCTGTTGAAGCACGATCTCGGCGTTTTGAAGGATGGGATTCGCGAAGGGCGGATCACGTTCGCCAACACGCTGAAGTATGTTTTCATGGCGACTAGTGCGAACTTCGGCAACATGTTTAGCATGGCGGGGATTTCGCTGTTTCTCGATTACTTGCCGCTGCTCCCCGCTCAGATTCTGTTAATGAATCTCCTGACCGACTTGCCTGAGATGGCGATTGCCTCGGACTTCGTCGATCCGGAACCGATTCGCCGTCCGCGTCGTTGGAACGTGCGAGAGATTCGGAACTTCATGCTCGTCTTCGGCGGCATCAGTTCGCTGTTCGACATGCTGACGTTTGCGGCGTTGCTCTTTGTCTTGCACGCCAACGAGGTTCAGTTCCGAACGGGATGGTTCTTGGAATCAGTCTGTTCGGCGGCGCTGATTGTCTTATCAATTCGGACTCGACGACGACTTTGGGAAAGCACGCCCGGACGAGCACTCCTGTGGGCCACGATCGGCGTTGTCACCGCGACGCTCCTGATCCCGTTTAGCCCCTTGAGTGGCCTGTTCGGCTTCACACTTTTGCCAGCTTCGTTCTTCGCCACGTTAGCGACATTGCTGGTCGCCTACCTGACGCTGGTCGAAGTGACCAAACGTTGGTTCTATCAGCATTGAGAAATGGATCACCCACGTACCCGAATGGCGGGTGAGTGTATGTTGCACGTATCAGCAGACATGGATTTCGTTATGGACGCGACCGATACCGGGGACGTCTTGGGCAACGCATTGGGCGAGCTGTTTCAGGTAGTACGTCGGGACACGTCCGGAGATCGTCACGGCTTCAGCGCAGAACTTGACTTGCAGATTACGGAGTTCGCCATAACCCGTCAGGATCAGCGCATCTTGAATCGCAGACTCTATCTCTCGCGCATCCTCCCCGTAGGAACTGCTGATTGAGTTCGGTTCGAACCGCTGACGGGCGATCGCTTCAGTCATACTCATCTCCCAATAGAGACTATGAAACTTCTTGAACTCATAGCAGCAGAAGTGGTGCCGACAGCGGCGTATTCATGATTCAAGGTCCTACCGAGCGCTGTTCGGCACGATGCGGGAGTTTGGGATCCTCGACGTTGGAACTTTGCCGTCGCTGAATTCGCCGGAATCCCGCTGGTTCAACCAATAAACCAATAGGTCAATCTCAATCGCGACCGTCGAATCCTTGCGAATTCAGCGGCGGAATAGAGCCGTGCGGGTTCGTGAATACGTGACATCAAAGTGTGCTCGACCGCTCGGTGCTGAGCACGTCTGCACGGTTCCATGTTGCGATGCTGCGGTAAACATCACTTGGATCTCGTCGCGTGAGGCACAAGCGGGGCGTGGCATACGAACTGCATGCGTTCAGAAACGCGTTGGCGTCTGGTTCTATACCTCACGCGGTCTTCGATGAGATGTTTTTGCCTGATCGTTTAACCGCACGCTGCAGGCACGCGCGTTTCAGAACGTGTGTGTCTGTGGAACGCTTTCTTCTATTAGCGAACACTCCTTCGCGAATGTTTTCACAGTGAACCGAATCATGCGTAGTCTCAAGTCGATTTTAGTGGCGACTAATCTGACAGCAGCAAATGACCAACTCTTCGAGACGGTTATGGGGTTTTCGCGGAGCTTCGGCGCACGGCTCACAGTGCTACATGTGCAACCGCAGCAGGAACTCGGAATGCTGGATGCCTATTGCCAGCAGCTTGAAGCGAAGCTGACAGAAGAGATTGCTCAACGCTTCGCCAACGAACATGCGGGAGTCGATTCGGTCGTTATTGAACGCGGCTCACTGGCCGCGACGATCTTGCGTAAGGCGAACGAAATCGACGCCGATTTGATCGCGATCGCAACGGGAGATGACCCGCGGCGAGTCGGCCCGGTTGCTCAGGCAGTCATTGAACATGCCAGTCAGCCCGTGTTGGCGGTCCATCCCGGCCAACACAACGCCAAGATCCAAACTCTGCTTTGTCCCGTGGACATGTCCGTGACTTCAAAGCGAGGTTTGCTGAATGCAATTCGGTTAGCTCACTGCTTCGGAGCAAAGCTGCATGTCCTGACGGTCGTTCCCGACGTCGATTGGCCCACCGCCGCCGAACAATCGGGGCAAATCATTCAAGCGAAAAATGCCTACAACGAGCGGTGGATTCAGCGACTGAACCAACTCTTGGCAGATGTTGATTTTGAAGATGTCGTGTGGACAAAAGAGCTTCGAAAAGGGCGAATCGACGAAGAGATCTGTGCGGCAGCACTCAAAGACCGAGCGGACCTCATTGTGATGGGAACGACCGGCATGACGGGGGCCGCTCAGATCCTGATCGGGAGTACCACTCGACGGCTCTTGCACCAGCTTCCGTGTTCGTTGCTCACCGTCAAAACAGAAGATGTGTTGAGCGCCGACCACGAAGCGTCGATCAAGGAAATCAGCGACCTGCTCGATCAAGCTCAACTTGCCATCAACACGCGCGACGATGAGCTGGCTGTGCGAAAGTTTGATGCGATCTTGCGACTGAACCCGTTTCACGTTCCGGCGCTCGAAGGCCGCGCTCAAGCTTGCGACCGATTAGGTGACATTGAACGAGCGGACCGCTGCCGCCGACGCATGAAAGAACTCCAACGCTACCCTGTCCTCAAATAGACGAACTCGATCATGTTGCCAACTGAAACCACTGAATGCACCGCGCGGATCGCCGTGTTTTCGAAACCCGATGACATCCACGAACTGGCAGACGTCTTGAAAGAAGAGCTTGGCCTGCATCCGTCAGATGCGATGCACGAGGCCCATTTAGTCCCGTGTGTGCTCACTCCGCGATTAACCTCGGCAAATGCCGATCGCATCGCGACAGCGATCGAACAATTGGGCATAAGGGCCGAGGCCGTTCCCTCCGACGAACTACAAGCATTTGATGATCTTCACACTGCACATCACGTCGCTTGCCGAATGAGCGGTCTGGAAATCCTCGATCTCCTCGGGTTGCCAGCCGAATTGATCCCCTGGGATGACTTGTTGGTGCTTAGCATTGGTGAGACGCCGACTGAGTCGTCTCACCAACAACTCAACGGCGAGTTCACAATGCTTTCGTCCGCTCGACCTGTTCACGGCGTCGTGACGGACACTCCTGCTCACACGATTGAACTGTGGATCGTTTATCAGCACCCCGAGCGCGTTTATCGCCTTGATGGCAGCAAATTGAACTTCGAGTCGCTATGTGAGCGAAAAACGAACTCGACACGAATCAACATGCGGTTTTTGTTGCAGGAGATTTTTCGCCGCACACCACACGCCCATCTTACCCCAGCGGCTCGCCAATTCCTCGATCAGGACCAACTCCCCCGCTTCCGTTCGCCGGAACAACTTCAGAGTGTGACGCAGTTGCATTTGCTCATGGCACATCGACTCACTTCGTAACTCCGCACGATTTCGAGCACGTATAGCCGTGCGGCTTCGCACCGCCGCACATCCACATTTACTCAAACCGCACGCGTGGAACACCTCAATCACGAGTCCGCAAACAAACTTGAACGGAATCAGCGTGAACTCGGCGTGAATCTCAGATCTGCGGACTCACCAACGCGGTTGGCATTCGATGTGCATTTCAGGTCATACGAAATTTGGCTCGGAACGAATGCTGATTGAAGCGAGCCTGATCGAGTCACTTGTCTGGAGGAGTAAACCATGTCGATCGCAATGCCTGCTATGCACGAGGCGTCCGATGTCATCCATGAAATTCATAACAACACAGAGGGCGTCATCCATCACAACGATGAAGCGTCTCTCTTTAGCGGTGATGAGCTTCGTCAATTCGCTGCCGATGACGCAGACGCAGGACGCAGTATTGGGAAGATCCTGTCGGCTCTTTTTATTTACACCCTTCTTGCCATGAGTGTTGCGGTTTGGTGGACACTGAAAACGGTCGGACATTGACGTAGTAGGGAGGCGAATCATGCATGCGAGCCAAACGGCAGCAACTGACACCAATGACGCGATAATTCCGCGTCGCAATTGGTTGTCTCGAATGTCTTCCGCTGTCATGGCTCTGGGGCTGACTCTTGGCTACGGCATGCTCGGCACAGTGATGGGGTTGTTCTTGTATCCGAAGAGGGACTCGTCGCGGACGTGGCAGTTTCTATCGGACCTTGGCAGCTTCGCGATCGGAGATTCAGTGACCTACGAAGCTCCGGCGGGGCAAAAGATTGTGGTGACTCGGCTGGCGAACAATGGAACGCCGGAAGACTTCATCGCGTTGTCGAGCATCTGCCCACACCTTGGCTGCCAAGTGCATTGGCAATCGAACAACGATCGCTTCTTTTGCCCGTGTCACAACGGTGCATTCGACAAATCCGGTCAACCGGTCTCTGGGCCGCCGAAGGACTCAAACAAGCCATTGCCGAAGTATCCGTTGATGGTTGAGGGCGGCTTGCTGTTCATCGAAGTGCCAACGGAGGCACTGGTATGAACGCGATCAAACATTGGTTTGCGCAACGTCTGCCGATTACCGGGGTGCAGTTGGCAGAACTGACCAATGAGCCGGTTCCCGCTCATCTGCGGCATTGGTGGTTTTGCCTCGGCGGAACACCGGCATATCTGTTTGTCGTGCAGATCGTGACCGGCATCCTGTTGGCGTTCTATTACCAGCCGTCGCCTCAGACGGCGTATCAGTCAATCGACGCAATAACGAATGAAGTCGCGTTCGGCTGGTATATCCGTGGGATGCACAAGTGGGCGGCGACGCTGATGATCGCGGCCATCATTCTGCATCAGATGCGAGTCTATTTCACGGGAGCCTACCGCCAACCGCGCGAGATCAACTGGATGGTCGGCATGTGCCTGCTGCTCTGCACGCTGATCGTCGGATTCACTGGCTACAGCCTCGTGTTCGAGCAGCTCAGTTTTTGGGGAGCAACGGTTGCTGCCAACATCTGCGACACAGTGCCATATCTCGGCGTCATTGCCAAGCGGATGCTGCTGGCCGGAGACAGTTACAACGACAACACACTGTCTCGGTTTTTCATTTTGCACGCTGCCGTCCTGCCCGGATTGATGATCATGCTGATCGGCATTCACGTCGCGATCTTGCGACTGCAGGGTGTCAGCGAACTTCGCTTCGAGAACGAACCAGCCGACGCTCCGAAGCATTTCGATTTCTTCCCCGACCATTTCTACACCGAACTAATCATCGGTCTGACATTGATGATTGTGCTGAGCGTCTTGGCGACGGTGTTGCCGGTGACGCTCGGCCCGAAAGCCGACCCACTGACAACCCCGGAAGTCATCAAGCCGGAGTGGTGGTTCTACGTCTCATTCCGCTGGCTGAAGCTGTTCTCCGGCACGTTCGCCGTACTGAGTTCCGGATTCATGGTCTTCGTGATGTTTGCTTGGCCGTTCATTGACAGCGAGATTCGCAAGCGAACGCGCTTCACCGAAGCAAGTGTCTGGATCGGCATCGTCGGTGTGTTCTTGTTAGTCGGCCTCACCGTTTGGGAGGCAGTGGTGGAACACTGAAAGATGGAGTCACCCGAAGCGAGGGGCTAATGCTTCACGAAACCTTGGCCCATTGGAGCGTTCGGCACGCTTAGGCGTCGGGCTATTTGAAACGCCTACGCAAACCAATCCTCCAGTTGCAGCCCCTTGACTCGTTGAAATTCGGATGTGTTATGCGTGACGAAAATCAAATTCTGGCTGACGGCATGAGCGGCCAAGAGCATGTCGAGTTCACCGATCGGTTGGCCACGACGCTCCAGGTCCGCGCGAATCACGCCGTAGGCATCGGCCGCGCCGGAGTCGAACATCAAGACGTCGAAGGTCAGCAGAAAGTCGCTGATCTGCCGATGATTTTCCTCGGGCCGGTTGCTCTTGTCCGCACCGACGCGAAATTCCGCGACGGTGATCGCGGAGATGACGATGTCGTCGGGCTTGTGTTGCTGAATACGGTCTCCCACCGCACGCGGTTTGTTCCGCAACGCAAAGACGCACATGTTCGTGTCGAGCAGGTATTTCATTCAAAGGCCGATTCACGCGGGGCCTGTAGATGTTGGATTCGCTCGATCATGAAGTCGTCGCTGACGTGGCCGATCGCTTCTCGAAAATGCTTCCACGGATCGGTGTCGTCTGAGTCCGGACGTTTCGGCACCAACATTACGGCGTTGCCGACCTTCTTGACGAAGACTTGGTCTCCGTCGAAATGGATGTCGGACGGAAGGAGCACCGATTGGTGCTCGCCAACAACGGTGAGCGGGGCTGTCTGCATGGCAATTCTCCTGGCTCTTAGGGCAACGAAATCCTAACCCTCAAAGCGAATCGTACCTAGTTCAATCTGACTGGCTGAAACATGACTTTGCAAACGAAACGGTATGTGATCGGCTTTCTTGGCCTGTTGTTTCTCGCGTCACTGGTGCTTGTGCAGGCGATGGAAATTGCTCGCAAACGCGAGGAGGTCGGGCTCGCCTCGGGACACGTTGCAGTGCCTGCGAAGTCAAAAAGCTGCGTCGAGTGTCACGGCAAGTCGTCACCGGGGATCATCGACCATTGGAAGAACAGCACACACGCTCAAAAGGGAGTTGGTTGTGTTGAGTGCCATCAGGCCCAGAAGGGGGACGTCGATGGCTTCACGCATTACGGCCACCTCATCGCGACCGTCGTAACGCCGAAGGACTGCGGACGATGTCACGAGAAGGAAACCACGGAGTTCACCCATAGTCATCATGCGAAGGCGGGGAACATTCTCGCGTCGCTGGATAACTTCTTAGCCGAGACCGTCGAAGGTTCGCGGACACCGTTCAATCCACATTCGCCGACGCCAGGCAAGCCGGACATTCACGAAGTCAACGGGATGTCGAGCGCGGCAGTCGGTTGTCAGCAGTGTCACGGCAGCAAGGTTGCGTTGTTGGCGAAGGACGGTGGGAAGATCACGCTGGATGATTTGAAGCCCGACGCGAAAGGTCAGCCGACAAACCTCGAGGTACTCGACCGAATTGCCAAGTCAGAAGATGGCCGTCCAAAGCTGCACGCCGACACATGGCCAAACACCGGCATTGGTCGATTGAATCTCGATGGCTCGTTGGGATCGTGCTCGGCTTGTCACAGTCGGCATGACTTCTCGCCGCGTCGAGCACGGCAGCCGGAGAACTGCGGCAAATGCCATCTCGGCCCCGATCATCCGCAGAAGGAGATCTATGAAGAGTCCAAGCACGGGGTGGCGTTTCGTGACCTCAAAGATCACATGAACTTAAATGCGAAGGACTGGGTGCTGGGCAAGGATTACTCGCAAGCTCCGACGTGCGCGACCTGCCACATGTCGGGACACTCGAAGAACGGCGGCACGATCACGCATGACCCCGGCCAGCGCATCTCGTGGACGAATCGGCCGGCCGTCAGCGCGGTGCTCGACACCGATAAAGATGGCAAGCTTGTCACCGAGGCCGATCCCGCCAAGCGGCGTGCGCTGGTCACGTTCTCGGCCGAGGAGAAGCGGACGAATATGAAGCAGGTCTGCCATCACTGCCACACGCCCGATTACGTCAACGGGTTCTACAAGCAGTACGACGACTTCATCGTGCTCTACAACGAGAAGTTCGGGAAGCCGGGCCAGGCGATCATCGCCGCGCTGCGGAAGAACGAATTGCTCACCAAGACCGAGTTCGATGAAGAGATCGAATGGACCTGGTTCTATCTCTGGCATCACGAAGGCCGCCGTGCTCGCCACGGAGCGTCGATGATGGCTCCCGACTATGCCCACTGGCACGGCATGTTTGAAGTCGCCGAGCGGTTCTACATGAAGCTGATCCCGCAAGCTCGCGAGATCACCAAGCACGCCGCCGAATCCGGCCAAGCCGATCAAGCGGCCGCCGTGAATGCGGTCATCGATGAAATCCTCTCTCGTCCCGAACACAAATGGCAAGACGCCGGAAAGAAACCGCCCGAAGCGAAATGATCTGATCCGTAGGGTGGGACCAGCGCAGCGCCGGCCCACCAGATTCGTTCGAAATGGCGGGCCGGCGCTGCGCTGGTCCCACCCTACGTCCCTCCTCCCTTACTCGTCCAAGGAGCCCACCATGTTTTGCAATCAGTGTGAACAAACTCAGAACGGAACCGGCTGCACCGAAATCGGTGTCTGCGGCAAAGACCCCGATGTGCAATCGCTGCAAGAAATCTTGTTGTACGGCCTGAAGGGGATGGCCTCTTACGCGCATCATGCTCGGCGGTTGGGCAAAACAGACGAAGGGGTGAACGCGTTCATTGAAGAGGCATTGTTCGCGACGGTCACGAACGTGAACTTCGACATGGAAAGCCTCTTCGAGTTGGTTCTCGAATGCGGCAAGCAAAACGTGCGAGTCATGCAAATGCTCGACGAAGGGCATACTGAGAAATTCGGAACACCGACGCCGACCGTCGTCTATGAAGGGACGAAAGCTGGGCCAGGCATTCTGGTGACTGGTCACGACATGGCAGACCTGTCTGATCTGCTCGATCAAGCCGCTGGACAGGGAGTCAACGTTTACACGCACGGCGAAATGCTGCCAGCTCACAGTTATCCGAAACTGCGAGCACACGCACATCTCGCTGGGCACTACGGCGGCCCTTGGCAGAACCAGCAGTGGGAATTCCCCGCGTTCACAGGGCCGATCCTGGCAACGACCAACTGCGTCCTGATTCCGCCCGACAGCTACAAAGACCGACTCTTCACCACGCGAGTCACCGCAGTTCCGGGAAGTAAACGTCTAAAGACAAATGATTTTTCCGAAGTGATCGCGATGGCAAAAACTTCTCCCGCGCTACCCGATCGCAAAGTGAAGGAGTCGACGATTGGCTTCCATCACAGTGTGATCTTGAGCTTGGCCGACAAGATCGTCGCGGCGGTGAAGTCCGGCGAGATCAAACGCTTTTATTTGATCGGCGGCTGCGACGGGGCAGAGATGGGTCGCAACTACTACACGAAGTTGGCTCAAGGAGCACCGCAAGAGTCCGTCATCTTGACGCTCGGATGTGGCAAGTACCGCATTCGCAATCACGACTACGGAACAGTCGCGGGCTTGCCGAGGTTCCTCGACATGGGCCAATGCAACGACGCTTACGGTGCTGTCCAAGTCGCACTCGGTTTGGCGAAGGCATTCAACTGCGGAGTCAACGATCTGCCGTTGTCGATCGTCCTGTCGTGGTTCGAACAAAAGGCGGTCGCCGTGTTGCTCAGCTTGTTCTCACTGGGTGTGAAAGGAATTCGTCTCGGCCCAGTCCCGCCAGCATTCGTCTCACCGAACGTATTCAAAATCCTGCAAGAAAAGTTCGATCTCAAATTGATCGAAGCCGAACCGCCGCAAGAACTGATTCAGTTGGCAGTGTGAGTCAACACGTTGGTTCAACGTAGCCGTCACGCTCCGAGTGACGAGTTGATCTGATATCCGAATGCTTCGACGATTTTGACGTCGGTGAATCGCTCGGCTCATCACGCGAAGCGTGATGGCTACGTTGGACACATCTATTTTTCAACTGACCAAGGACTACTGACAAAGCCCATCCATGCAAACCATCGACGAAGCACGCCTCGAAACGGACCCGCAGTACCGATACGAGTACCTCGCGGAATTTATCGGATTCGGCCCAGAGGACGCCTCGATCATTCAAATGAGTGCTCCGTTACTTGGACCACTGATCCCGCAACTTGTTGAGAAGAGCTACGAAAAGTTGCTGAGCTACGACGCAACCGCGAGGCACTTTGTCCCGCGGCAAGCTGGCTACGATGGCCCGCTGCCGGCAGACCTCAAACAACTTTCAACAACCCATCCGCAAATTCGATTTCGCAAGGAGCATCTCAGCCGCTACTTCATGCAGCTACTCGGCCGGTCGTATGACGCCAAGATGGTTCAGTACCTCGACATGGTCGGCAAGATGCACACGCCGAAAGCGGGCAACAAAGAGATTGATGTGCCGCTCGTGCAAATGAACGCTCTCCTCGGACTACTCGCCGACATTCTCACTGAAGCTCTCTCTCAACAACCGCTCGACGGAGCAACGTCACTCCGAACCATTCGAGCGTTCCAAAAACTCCTGTGGATTCAGAACGATTTCATCAACCGACATTACCAAGCATCCAATTAATTCTTACCTAAAGGACTGATCATGATTCGTGAAGTAAGTGGCGACATTCTTTTGACCAAGACTGACGCGATAGCCCATGGCGTGGCCCCAAACGACGGGTTTGCCACCGGACTGGCCCACAGCCTGCGCGAGCAATGGCCCGGCATGTACAAGGACTTTCGACATTACTGCCAGACACAACACCCGAAGTCCGGCGGAGCCTGGATTTGGTCCGGTCCCGGAAAACGGATCATCAATTTGCTGACTCAAGAAGGAGCCTATGACCACGGAGCGAAAGCCGGACGAGCAACCCTCGAAAACGTCAATCACACGCTGCGAGAACTCAAAAAGCTGATCGAGCACGAAAAGCTGACGAGCGTTGCACTCCCACGGTTGGCAACCGGTGTCGGTGGCCTGAAGTGGGAAGAGGTGAAACCGCTGATCGAAAAACATCTTGGCGATGCTGGCATCCCCATCATCGTCTACAGCGAATTCCACGCGGGAGTCGCTGCTGATGAAAAAATCTGACCTACGTCGCACAAAGCTTATTGGGGCGTTTCCATGAGTGTCGCTTGAGTGGTTTCGGGCAACTGGAGTAGGTGGTAGTATCCTTGCGTTACTTGCTACTCCCTGCCCAAAAGGAATACCACCATGCCGACCCTGAAACTGAAAGCCGCTCATGATCTCATGAAGTCCTTCACGGGACGCATCACCTCTTTGCACGAGGCTCAAGCGGAGTTCCGTGGTCAGTCTACGGTGCTCATTCCCGAATCGACTGGCGACATCGAGCGAGCGCTCCGATTGGCGCAAGCAGCAGCCATGAATGTGTTCGTTCGCAGCGGGCACAGTGTCTCGGCAAACGATCTGGGCAAGTCAGCTACTGGCAAGCAGGCCGCCGCGATCGTAAGCATGGAAGCGTTTCGGGACGTCAGCGTCAGCGGCCAAAAGGTCACGGTTGGAGTCGCGGCCACGACGGCTGACGTCGTGGAGAAGTTGGCCGAGGCAGACCTGTTTCTGCCTCTCGGCGACAGCCCATCACAGAGCATTGTCTCGGCTGTGCTCGGTATGGACGCGTCTCCGTTTCTGCGCAGCGGAGCCGGAAGTGGTCCGCTGCGTAGCGCGGTCGTGGAGGCTGTGGTCATACCAACCGACGGTGCCGGTGCAGGTCGAGCGAAGACGATCAAGAACAAGGGCCTTCGCGATCTCTTGGCTGGAAGCCGTCCCGCAGTCATCAAGGAACTCGTCTTCGATGCCACGCCGTGGCAGAAGTCAGAAGCCAACCGCTGGATGCAAAGTTGGATGACTGCTTACGAACCGAAAGGGTTCGCCAAACTCTGCGATGCACTCTTTGACGAGGGTGGTACGTTTCCAGCGGGCGTCGATCTGAGTGTCCGCGTGACGTCCGCCGCCTACGGAATGAAGCTGATCATCGTTCGTGTCACTGGACACGGCGATGTCGATCTGCAGACTGCGGCAACAGTCATCGAGACGGCACTCAATCGCGCGAAGCTCACTGTTTCCAAGCCCAATCGAGTGGATGGCCCCGGCCGGTGTATCGCAGCATGGCTGGCGACGGGGCCGAATGCTGCCAATGAAGGGGAGGTCTTGAAGCGGTTCGGCAGCAACATCGCACCTCGGCCATTTGCGAAGTTTCGGAAACAATTCTTCGAGGCGATCGACTTCGCAATCGGAGTCAGCACTCGTACTCGTCGCGAGCGCGCGGTCGGCGTGCGTGGGCCGAACTGCAACTCGCACTCAACGGCGATGTAGTCGCTCGCGCGGAAATATCTGATGAGCACGTTGAGAAGAAGGTCGCGCAGGATGCGCGACGGCGCATGGTGGCCGCGATCCCCGCCGACAAAGCCGCGCCGAAAGCTGCGGCCGCTCCGAAACCCGGTGTCGCGAGCCGAGCTTTAGTTCGACGAAGTGCCACGAGGTCTCTTGCGCGTGGAATCAGCGTCTTGCCGCTGCTCACCCCTACGTTTGGCTTCAATCTGGTGTCGAGCAACCGCCCCGGCAGTGACATCATCCCTGGATTCAAAGGGGACATCTTCGATCGAACCGCAGGAGCACCGTATAAAAAACAGATTCGGCAGTACGCGGTGTCCTCGTACACGACGCAGGTCGTGGTGGCCCGCATGACTCCGAAGTACGTCGCCCTGCCGCTAGACGCCAACGATGTAAAGTTGGCAGTTGAGTTTGCCGCTCAGAAAAATCTGAAGGTCGTGACCCGATCCGGCGGACACCAGTACTGCGGCCTCTCTTCCGGCGGGAGCGACACGCTGCTCTTGGACATGAAGCTCATTAACAAGGTTCTGTTCTCGCCCGGCAACGGAACTCCGATTCAGGTCACAGTCGGTCCCGGCGTCGCGCTGAAAGACCTCTCGAAAAAGTTGTTGGCAAAGAGTGTCGTCATACCACACGGCGAGTGCCCGCTCGTGAGGCTCGGCGGACACGTACAGACTGGCGGCATCGGCCATCAACTCCGCAGCCTCGGTGCGACGTTGGACTGGGTTAGTTCCTTCAAGATGGTGTCGCGCGATCCACAGTCACCGAACAACGGTCATTATGCCGAGCACGTCTTCACACGCCCCCAAGCTAATGGCAACACACTCCAAGATGACGTCTTCCGCGCGGTGCTCGGTGGTGGCCCAAGTAGTTGGGGAGTCTTGACGGAAATCACATTTGATTTGGTCTCCGATAAGCAGTTCCCCGACTCTGCGGGCTACTCTCGCACATACCCGTACGAAAAGAGTGGGTTCAGTGCTGCTATGGAACAACTCCGACGGTGGGTTGAGCGGCAGTCGAATGGACGACTCCCACAAGAGATCGATCTCTTTCTCTCAGTTGTTTCAAGCGACCTCGTCCATTTCCGACCAACAGGCGTACTGCTTGTCGAGACCATGAGCCGGGAGACAACTGGAGTGAATGAAATCGAGAAGGTTGTGATTGCGGTTGAGAGTGCGCTCTCATGCATCAACTTTGGAGCAGCCGGATTAATAAATAAATTCAGCACAATTCATGGCCCAGCGGACCTCTCGTTGATCTCTGATAAGGGAGTCCGCACGATCGGCGCATTTGGCCTACCGGCCAGCGGTCGCGAGTTTGATTTGCCGTATAAAAAGTCGCTCCACATTACGAAGGTTCCACCGACGTTGCTCTTTTGCCAGCAGTTCGTGGACCTTGTTGATGATGCCTACAACCATCCTGGCTTGAAGGTCGTGGTTCAGATTGTGGTCGGTGGCGGCGAATTCAGCGCCAACGGACCGAAGAAAACAACTCATATGCAGCGGCGCGATGCCCTCGTGCAACTCGTGTTCGATGTGTTCTATGAAGAAGATGAAAATGATCAGTTCAAGCGAGACGCCGAGAGGTTCCAGGTGCGTATGAAGAGCTTGTTGAACGAATACAGCGGCGGTGCTGACCTGCGCATGGTCTGGGGCACGTTTGAGGATAAGGACTCGAACGGAACGCAACTCGACATGACGCGGCAGGAAGTTCAAGACTTCTACTACGACTCCCCGGCTGAGTACACAGAACTCAAACGAATTAAGAACGCGATTGACCCCAGCGATCTCTTCCACACATCGTTCACCGTGCAATAGATCGGAGATGATTTCGGAGCAGGGTCGTGCGCTCCGTTATCCCAAGAGCCATTCTGTCTGTCCGCGTTGCTTCAAATTCGCGGCGCACTTCTGTAAAAAGTCCGCATTATGAAACGTCCTGCGAAACTCGCTTTGTCTGATGGAACAGTCTTTAGTGGTTGGGGTTTTGGTGCTGAAGGAGAAATCTTCGGCGAGGTCGTGTTCAACACGAGCATGACCGGTTACCAAGAAATCCTCACCGACCCTTCTTATTGCGGTCAAATCGTCACAATGACGTACCCGCTCATCGGGAATTATGGCGTCAATCTCGAAGATGTTGAAAGCAGCGGACTAGCGCTCCGCGGCTTCATCGTTCGTGAACTCTGCCGTTTTCCCAGCAACTATCGCTCGAATTTGTCGCTTGATGAGTACCTTGCTAAGAACGGCATCATTGGGCTGGAAGGGATCGACACTCGGTCTCTTGTCCGTCGGCTCCGAGCTCAAGGTGTCATGACCGGAGTGATCTCAACGAGCGATCTTGATGACAAATCACTCGTCGAGAAAGCGCGACGCAGTCCTGACATCGTCGGGCTCGATCTCGTCAAAGAGGTCATGCCGAAACAGTCCAGCAACGACTGGAGCACGGGACTCAATGCTCTTGTTTGTGAGCCGATCACGCCGGGATATGACTCGCTGCATCAACCGTTGAGCGACAACTCAACCGGCCCCCACGTCGTTGCCATCGATTACGGCATGAAATGGAACATCCCTCGACATCTGCGACAGCTAGGTTGTCGAGTCACCGTCGTCCCGGGATCGGCAACGGCGGAAGAAGTTCTCAAACTCAAGCCGGATGGCGTGTTCTTGTCGAACGGTCCTGGCGATCCGCGACCGCTCGACTATGCCATCGACACGATCCGGGGTCTGCTCGGCAAGAAGCCGATCTTCGGGATCTGCCTCGGCCACCAATTGCTGGGACTGGCGTTGCATGGCGAGATTTACAAACTGAAGTTCGGGCATCGTGGCGCCAATCAGCCGGTTCTTAACAAGCAGACTGGAACCGTCGAAATCACCTCGCAAAACCACGGCTTCGCACTGAAGGCGGAATCGCTCCCGAACAATGTCGAAGTCACACACATCAATTTGAACGATCAAACGGTGGAAGGGATTCGTTGTAAAGACGTTCCCGCATTCGGCGTGCAATATCACCCGGAAGCATCTGCTGGACCACACGATAGCCACTACTTGTTTGGGGAATTCCGCAAGTTGATGTGCTGATGCCTGATATCTGCAATTTGAAATCGCGAACCACTAACTCCAAGCTCCATTACCGCTGAAGGAAAACTGACCGATGCCCGCAGAACGTACGCTGATTCTTTTTAAGCCCGATGCCGTTGAACGCCGCCTCTGTGGTGAATTGCTGAGCCGCATTGAAAACAAGGGGCTGAAGGTTGTCGGACTGAAGATGTTGAAAGTGACACCAGAGCTCTCGAAGCAACATTACGCCGAACACGTCTCGAAGCCGTTCTATCCTTTGCTCGAATCTTTCATCACCTCTGGCCCAGTTGTCGCAGTCGCGGTGGAAGGCCCTGAAGCGATCGCCGTCATGCGCACCATGATGGGCAAGACCAACGGGCGCGAATCGGCTCCAGGAACGATTCGCGGAGACTTTGGTGTCAGCCGCCAAATGAATTTGATCCACGGCAGCGACGGACCTGATGCCGCGACGCGAGAACTTGCGATCTATTTCAAGCCGGAAGAACTCATCAGCTATCAACCAATCCTGGCCCCGATGTTCGCTGCTTCAGACGAGTTGGCATAGTTCCAATTTCTAGAAATCTCAGAAGACAGAAATCAAAGCCGAGCCTCGTGTCACAAGGCTCGGCTTTTTCTTTGGCCTGTTTGTATCCACGCCTCCCAAAACGTGCGGGAAATTCGGCTCGATTACCTCGACCCCCACGCTGTTAGCGAACGCGGCTACAAATGCGGTGAGCTTGACCGCTTCTATTTTTTCCTCACATCAAGGCAGACGATTTCTTTGTCGTCGCGAAGATAGAGCAAGCCGTTTGATAGAGCGGGAGCTTGCCTCGTCGAGCCGAAAAGCTCAGTGCGACCGAGTTCTTCGAATGCCTTCGGCGTGGCACGCACAACAACTAGCTCGCCGGTCATCGTAGTGATAAAGAGCTTGCCGTCAGCGGCAATCAAGTTCCCTTTGCCGAAACGCTGTTTCTGCCAAACTCGCTCGCCTGTTGCGGCGTTGATGCAAGTCAGATGGGTCACCGGCCCTGCAGCACCAACGTTGTCGAAGCCAAATAAGTGGCCGTCGAGCAGCATCGAAGTCTGCCATTCGTTTCGCAACACGCTTTTTGAACCTTGCGAGGTCCAGATTTCCTTCACCTCAAACAGGTCACTTTTAGATTTTCGGTTAACTTCGAGCAATACGCTGCCGTGATTCTCACCCGATGAGACAAACACTTGGCCGTTGACGGCAATCGGCGTGACGATGTTGCAGTCAAAATTCGTTTCGTAGGGATGACGCCACATTACGGCACCGGTGTCGGGCTTCAGGCCAAGAACTGACGCTCCCGAATACACAACCAACTGCGAGCGACCGCCAACATCCAGCAACGTCGGGGAAGAATACCCCGCCGGATCATCTCCAGAGGTCCATGCGAGCTTGCCCGACTTCGTGTCGTAGGCCACAACAGTCGCCTTCGGCGCCCCACCAGTCACGACAACTCGATCGCCAATGACAAGTGGCGAACAGGCCATTCCGTACTCGGCAATTGCCCCATCGAGTTCTTTCACGACGTTGTGCGACCAAACTGGTTTGCCGTCCGCGAACTTCACTGCAGCCAGAATTCCCTCACCCGTGAAGGCGAAGACCAAATCGCCAGAAATCGCAGGTGTTCCTCGCGGGCCGTTCCCCATTCCGTTGCGAAACTCAGGAGCGAGCTTCGTCTGCCAAACCGGTTCGCCAGTTTGAGCATCCAGAGCGATCAACCATTGCTGGCCTTCCTTCTGAACCAACGTAACGAGCCGTCCTCGACTGATCGCCAAGCCCGACATCCCCACTCCGCCAGGAACTCGCCACATTTCCTTTGGACCATTCGCTGGCCAAGTTGTGAGCAATCCTGTTTCCGTTGAGAGGCCGTTGCGTTGAGGCCCCAGAAACTGCGGCCACTCCCCTTTAGCATCAGGTTGCTAAGCCACGCCTTTTCCGGTTGCCAAAATTAATAACGCGCCAACCATCATGGCATATCTCAAGACGCGACTTCGAACGCGGAACTGTAAATTGATTGGCGGTGTGACCATGAATGTCATCCTTGAATTGAGTTGTGAATTCGACGGTTTGCGATTCCAACAAGTGATCCTGTCAGGTCTACCTCAATCGAGCAATCGACATTCTCACTCTGCACGATGAAAGTGTTCCATCGAGAAGCTTACGACGACAGGAAGATGGTCCGACGCTTGCCGTGATTTGGAAGTCTTAACGACGCGTATGGATTCAATCGCGATCGCATCGCAGTGAAAAACCTTGTCGAGAGACATCACGGGAAACACTGCGGGGAACGATCGGAATTTGCCAGGGGGTGACGTCGCCTGGGTAAGTTCGCGAGGAACCAGCAACGATTTTCCTAACGTGTTTCGCCAATCGTTGAAGTCACCGCACATCAACGTTGGATGTTCGTCCGTCGCAAGAAACTGTGGATGTGTCAGTAATCGCTGCACCTGCCATTGGCGCTCGCGTTCACTCAAGCCCAAGTGCCAATTTGTGAGGCGAAGCAATCCAGTGGGCGTTTCGACGACGACTAATTGAGCCCCACGCGGTTTCTTCTGGCCAAACCTCAACGAAATCAGATGATGCTCCCGAAATGGCCAGCGAGACATAAGAAGGTTGCCGTAGCCGCCGACTCGCCAATGTACGTTTTGTTGAAACGTGGAGAACATCGGTCTAAACCGTTCGTTGAGGATGTCTGACTGATCGTGTCGGCTCGTACGTGGCAAATCGATCGTCACTTCCTGCAAGCAGATGAAATCCGCTTCTAACGAAGCGAGCACATCAATGATCCGTTCCAAGTTGTAGCGTCGGTCACTACCGCCGATCCCTTTGTGGATGTTGTAAGTCACCAATCGCATAGCAAATCATTTCGTTCGATCGTCTAACGACAGCGGCGGACGCCCAGCCCGTCGTCGAATCCAGTTGATCGAAGTTAGCACTTGAGGGCGTCCGATCAAATATCGTTCCCAGCGGCGTTTGCCCGGCAAGTCCATCAGCCATAATCCAGCCATAATTGTCAGCACTCCTTGGCCGGGAGTGACCAACATCACAAGGCCAGCCAGTAACAACACTGCCCCCAGAAGATTCTTTAGCACTCGCCATGCCCAATACAGGGCTCGCGACCGAGGCCAGGGTGAACGAGCCATCGGAGCGAGTTTATTTTCCTGGAAATAGTCTTCTGGCAATCGAGTCAGCAACCAAGGCAACGCCATCGCACTGATTAAGAACGTCGCCAGAGAAACGGCTGCTAGCCAACTGATCCAGCTTGTCGGAATGCCTAACATGATCTGTTCTTTACCGTCAAACCAATTCACTCACGGGGCCACAAATGCCAGAAACTTCAGTGGCATCAGCTATAACACTGGCGTGAACAGTCGGCAGAAGTTTTCCATCACGACCTGAAACCACGGACGACGACACCAAGCCTCCGGCGAGATTCGGTTCGAGTCTTGCAAGTCGCGTTCGAATTGCTGTTCCAGTTGCTGAGCAAGTCGCTCGTCATACAAGACCATGCCAGCCTCGAAATTCAAGAACAAGCTACGGCAGTCAACATTGGCAGATCCGACCAGCGACCAATGCCCGTCGATCGTCAGCGTTTTCGAGTGGAGTAAACCGCCTTGGTATTCCGAAATTTCGACTCCCGCATTCAACAGTGTTTCGTAAACCGATCGTCCGGCAAACAAAGTCACAGCATGATTCAGTCGTCCAGAAAGCAACAGCCTCACCCGTGTTCCACGATACGCGGCATTCTCTAGTGCGGTGATAATCGCCGCCGGCGGAGCAAAGTAAGAGGTCACCAACAGAATGCGCTCTTCGGCCTCGTTGATGGCTGAAAGCATCAGTGCTTGGAAAATCGAAGCCTCTTCCTCTGGACCATCACTGACCGTTTGAGCGATGACCGTACCAGTTGCCTCCGGTGCGGGAAATGCCTCAGTGTCCGGTAAGACTTCGCCGGTCGCGAAGTACCAATCTTCCGCAAAGATCAATTGGTGACGCCAAACTTCAGGACCAACAACCCGCAAGTGAGCATCGCGCCAAAACCCGATGTCGCGACGCCGGCCAATGTACTCGTCACCGATGTTCATGCCGCCGGTGAAAGCAACACGACCATCGACAACAATAATCTTCCGATGATTTCGGAGATTAATCGACCATCGCTCACGAAGCGTCTGGCCGGGCAAGAATGTCGCAATTTGAATTCCCGCGTCAGACATCGGTCGCAAAAAACGTCGCGTGAGCCAAAACGAACCAAAGCCGTCGCACAAAAACCGCACATGCACACCTTCGCGAGCGCGCTTGATCAACAAGTCGCGTAGCCGCGTCCCGGTTTTGTCAGATTGCCAAATGTAATACTCAAGGTGAATCGACTCCTTCGCACTGAGAATCGCTTGCTCGATCAAACCCAAGGTCCGATTTGTATCCGTGAGCAACTCGATCTCGTTTCCACTCGTTGGCCAGGTGTCGGTCAGCCGTTGTGTTAGACGCATCAGCCGCCGTGCGTTTGGACGGTCGGTGTCGCACGGTGGTCTCGCGTGTTCCAATCTTTGCTGGCTGCACTCAGACAGCCTAACCGCCGACCGCAGCTTTGATTCCTTACGACGTTGAACCCGATTGATTCCAAACAACAAAAACAAAACTGCTCCACCAATCGGAATGAACGTGATCGTGAGCATCCAAGCGACGCTCGAAACCGGCTGCCGTTTTTTAACCAGCAGCACCACCGGAAGTAGCAACAGCGTCAGCCCGTACCCAAGAATTGATAGGAGCCAGCCAAGATATGTCATGTTGTGGCCTATGCGAGAACGGCATCTCTAACCACGTCCGGCTTCGCACTTGCGATTTGGAATGATGACCGCCATCGTCCCGTGCTCTCGCAATGGGCAAGTTGGAAATCCTGAATCTCATCGGTGAAACTCTTTGAACGATTGCGGTCAGAGTCAGACGTCATTCTGCTCGATCCGCCGATCAAAGCATGTTTGCCATCGGCATACCATTCAGCAGAGTATTTCAATCTGATTTGCAAACAGAATAGGAAGCAGCAGCATGACAGTCGACAAGTCGGAGAGTCGGATTCGCCGGATGTTCGGTGAGATTTCGGCGCGCTACGACTTCATGAACCACTTGTTGTCGGGTGGGACCGATTATTACTGGCGCTGGCGAACCGTCCGTCTGACGCGACCAACGGGGACGGCTCCTGTGCTCGATGTTTGCACGGGGACGGGTGATTTAGCGTTGGCCTATTGGCGAGCGGGACGCCGACAAGTGCCCGTTATCGGCTCCGATTTCACGCATGAGATGCTCGCGATCGCGCGAAGTAAGTGGGATCGCCTGCGCGGTTCCGCCGCTTCGGAGTTGGTTCAATTCATTGAGGCCGACACACAACATCTGCCATTTGGCGACAACCAGTTCCAGACCGTGTCAGTTGCTTTCGGCTTGAGAAACGTGACACGCACCGACCTGGGACTCAGTGAAATGACTCGCGTTTGTCAGCCGGGAGGCAAAGTGGTCGTGCTCGAATTCTCGACGCCGACGAATCGGCTCTTTCGCGCGTTTTACCTTTGGTACTTCCGCAACATCCTGCCGCTGATCGGCCAAATGCTGATGCGCAATCAACAAGCCGCGTACAACTACTTGCCCGCATCAGTCAGCGAATTCCCGCAAGGCGAAGAACTAGCTGGCATGATGCGTCAAGCGGGACTCGATCAAGTGATTTTCAAACCTCTGACTTTTGGAATCGCCACGCTCTACATCGGAACGAAGCCGTCCAACTAACCCTCAAATAAGCGATGCCCACCAACCCCACCGAGCTTGTCTCGATGGGGCGTTTGATTGAGCGTTGGTTAGTGCGGCGCAAGAAAGAATCATTCATGTCCAGCAATGCCGAGCCAACTCCGCTTGATCTCGTTGTCGCCATCACAGGTGCGAGCGGTGCCGTTTACGCAACTCGGCTATTACAAGTATTGGTCAACGCTGGTCGGCGAGTTCACGTCACCGTGAGTAAGTCTGCCGCTCAAGTGTTTCAACACGAGATCGGACTCACGCTGGATTTAGAGAACTGCGATTTGAATAAGCTGCTCACCTATCATGAACCAATCAGCGACTCTCCACCTCGCGGCAGCTTGGTCTACCACCATTACCAAGACTTCCGAGCGGGCATCGCCAGTGGATCGTTCCTGACCGCAGGGATGGTGGTCTGCCCCTGCTCAATGGGAACATTAGCGAGCATCGCAAACGGGCTGTCGACAAACCTCATTCATCGCGCCGCGGACGTGCATCTTAAGGAACGACGCAAGCTGATTCTGGTCCCTCGCGAAACACCGCTGGGGAGCATTCAGCTCGAAAACATGAAGCGACTGGCCGATGTCGGAGCGATCATTCTGCCTGCCATGCCGGGGTTCTATCACGGTCCGACAACGATTCAGGATTTAGTCGATTTCGTCGTCGGTCGAATTTGTGACCAACTGGGCGTGCCGCATGAGTTATTCAAACGCTGGGGCGAGAATTGAAATTGGGGCTCATGAGAATAGTACGCTTAATGAGCGTCATGTCGTCGCCGTTTTCATGCTTCTCATTCTTCCCCTCAATCCCGTTAACTACTTGCAGATTATCGCCCAGCGTCACTTAAGGTTGTCCCATGCCACACTTCTTCGCCAAAGACCGAATCATCGCCGCTCCCGGCTTCAACCGCTGGCGCGTCCCTCCCGCTTCGGTCGCCATTCATCTTTGCATCGGCTCAGTCTATGCCTGGAGCATCTTCAATCCGCCACTGATGAAGCTACATGGGGTCGTGGCCAGTGCGGCGGACGACTGGACGTTGTCTGAGGTCAATTGGGTTTTCACCTTCGCAATTGTGTTTCTCGGCTTGTCCGCTGCAGTTGCCGGAAAGTGGTTAGAACGAGTCGGTCCGAGGCTCGTCGGTTCGGTGTCAGCTTGCTGTTGGGGTGGCGGATTTTTGATCGGTGGGTTGGGAATTTTGACACACCAACTTTGGCTGCTGTATCTCGGCTATGGAGTTGTCGGCGGCGTAGGGCTTGGCCTGGGTTACGTTTCGCCTGTGAGCACACTCATCAAGTGGTTCCCCGATCGGCGCGGTATGGCAACCGGCTTAGCCATCATGGGCTTCGGCGGCGGAGCAATCATCGGTGCTCCGCTGAAAGAGTCGCTGATGAAGGCGTACTACCAGCCACCGAGTTACCTCGGCACGATCGAAAAGGTCGAACTCAAGACCGAATCCGGCCGACGCTTCGCGACTGTCGATGGGCAGACACGTGAAGTTGTTGTCGTTGGCAAAAGCGAAGTGTCGCAGTTGTTGGTCAAAGCTCCGGAAGGAGTCTATGTCGTTGGGACCGGACGGACGGGAATTGCAGAAACGTTCTTCACGCTGGGGTTCGGATACTTCGTTGTGATCTTGATCGCCGCATTTTCGTATCGTCTTCCGGCGATCGATTGGAAGCCACAGGGCTGGTCCCCTCCAATCGAGGGACAGCCGGGGAGCATGATCACGTCACACAATGTGGCCATCGACGAGGCACTCAAGACGCCACAGTTCTATCTCCTGTGGATCGTGCTTTGCTTCAACGTCACCGCTGGCATCGGAGTACTCGGTGTCGCAAAGACGATGATCAGCGAGATCTTCGGGGCTTCATTACCCGATATCGTGACTAGCCAATTCGCAGCAATCTTCGTATTGATGATGAGCGTCTTCAACATGCTGGGCCGATTTGCATGGTCGACCGCGTCGGATTACCTGGGCCGTCAGCGGACATACGCGATCTTCTTCGCTCTCGGAACAGCCTTATACGCCTCGATCCCGTTCATCGCGGCGCAACAGGGTCAGCATCCGTCAGTCACATGGCTCGTCGCTTTTTACGGAGTGACGATGGTGATCTTCACCATGTATGGTGGAGGCTTTGCGGCCATACCGGCTTACCTGTCTGACCTATTCGGAACAAAGTTCGTCGGTGGAATTCACGGCCGCTTGCTGACCGCATGGAGTACCGCCGGAGTCATCGGGCCGCTCGCGATCACTTACTTGCGAGACCGCTCACTTCGAGCGGCACTGACGGACATCGCCAGCAAAGTTGATCCCGCCACTTTTGAGAAAACGTTCGGAGCATCGTTTTCCGAACTGCCGACGCTCATTGCCAAGAAGACGGTGACGCTTTCCAAGCTGATGACGCTGGCACCATCCGGCACAGTTGACCCATCAAGCTCGCTCTATAGCAGCACGATGTTGGCGATAGCTGGCTTGTTGGTCATCGCCTTCATCGCCAACTCCCTTGTGCGACCAGTCGATCCGAAGCACCATTGGGCCGAGCCGTCGATTTAGCTCTTTTCTACATAGCCGTCGCGTTCCGCGTGACGAGCCGAGCGCTTCACGATGCGATGGTGAGCAACCGGCTTGTCACGCGGAGCGTGACGGCTACGCAATTGCGGCTTCGCAGATAATCATCGTAAATGCCTGTTTGAGGATTCTGTTCTGTGCGAAATTTGAAAATGACGCTGGCCTATGACGGCACGAAGTACGTCGGCTGGCAAGTTCAAACGAATGGTCTCGGGATCCAAGAGGTCATCGAACGCGCGATCAAGCGACTAACAGGCGAAGAGGTCCGATTACTGGTTGCAGGGCGAACAGATTCGGGAGTCCACGCGCTCGGACAAGTTTGCAGCTTTCAAACGAACGCCCCAATCCCCTGCCTCGGCTTTCGAGACGCGCTGCAAGATATCCTGCCACAAGACATTCTCATCCGCGAAGTCGAAGAGGTTGCGCTCGAATTTCACGCTACATATTCCGCGAAGTGCAAGCACTACCGATATGTCATTTGGAATTCGAAGCTGCCGAACCCGTTCGTGCAACGATATGCCTATCATTACCCCGTTGAACTGCGAGCAGACTTGATGCACGCAGCGGCTCAAGAGTTGATCGGCACGCATGACTTCCGCTGTTTTGAATCACGCTGGCCCAACAAAGCCACGAGCGTCCGCACGATCATGCAAGCCTCAGTCACTCGGCATACAGGCTGGCCGATCTTCACGTATCCCGAACCAACTAAGTCGCGGCCTTACGTCCGCAAGAAAATGAAAGAAGCACGAGCTGCTTCGCCCGATGATCTGCCCGACGAACAAGGAGGTGACTTCTTCTGGCTCGACATCGTCGCCGACGGGTTTCTCTACAACATGGTCCGCTCCATCACCGGCACACTCATTCGAGTCGGCCGCGGCTACTGGCAGCCCAGCGACATCCGTCGCATCATCGACGAACAAGACCGCACACTCGCCGGCGAAACCGCACCGCCTCACGGTTTGTATATGGTTGAAGTCGTTTACGACGGCGACGTGCCGAATGACATGAGAAGCACTGCCGAGAATTGTGAGGAGTGATAGATAGCCATTGGGGAGAGTTAGGATTCGCTGAATGATTAAATGTCACAACTGTCCGGCTATAAATCGAAGAGCATCAACTGACTATGGCAATCACTTGTCGAATCGTGTTCTGTTTTGATCGAAAGAGCCTTAGAAAGCGGGGTTTTCTCGAACAAAGTCAGACTCAGGATTTGCAGAATGTCGCTGAGCGGTCGATCAACGTGCAGTTCGCGTTTGACGATCGAGACCAGGACGTAGACGCTGATCGCGATCCAAACTTGCGTCTTCACGGCGTTCGGGTTGTTGCCGTAGAAAGCTTTGATCCGCAGATTTTGTTTGATCCATTTGAAGAACAGATCCACCTGCCAACGGCTTTTGTACAACTTCGCGATGGTCAGCGCGGGGAGCGTGAAGTTGTTCGTCAAGAACACAAACCCGCGCTTCTGTTCGGTGTCGTAAAAGGTGACGCGACGCAGTGGATCGGGATACGACTCGGCCGACTTCACACCCGCCAGCACGATGGTTTGATCGCTGCGCAAACCGGTCGTCTTGTCGACGCGACGTCGCGTGCGGCAGGTGAAGTCGAGATTGCGTTTGGCTCGCGTCACGAAGAACGCCGCACGAGTCGTCAGCGTGTAGAGTCGCGCGAAGTCGATGTAACCGCGGTCCATCACATAGAACGCACCCGGCTCGACAGGCAGATGATCGAGCACCGTCACATCGTGCGTTTTCCCGTGGGTAATCCGTATAAAACAAGGGATGTTGCCCCGCAGGTCCAACAGCGTGTGCAACTTCACCGCTCCTTTGCGACGACGGAACCGCGCCCACGGAAACAAACTCAAGCACAGGTCGATGGTGGTCGAGTCCAAGGCGTAAACCGTCTGCTCCAACGCCACGGCCAGCGTGTCGTGAGCGTACAACTCGCGAGCGCGTGTGATCAGCACCTGTGCGAAGTCGGCATAGATCTGCCTGCGAAGTCGGCATAGATCTGCCAGTCGTGTTCGCGGTTGGCATCGGCCAACGTGCTCCGCGAAATGCGACCGCGAAAGCCCGCGTGATAGAGCTTGGTCCGCACCGCTCGCAGACAGGTCTCGATGTCCCGCAAGCTCTCGCGAAACGTGAGCTGAGCAAATGCCAAACACAAAAACTGATCGCGGCACGAGAAGCCTCGCGGCCGCCGATCTCCTCCGTAACGCCGCACACACGAATTGAATTCGTGCCTCGGCAGAAACTCCATGAGCTGCGCGAACACCAACGTCCCAGCGTGCATCTTGCAACCTCCAACGCCCAGCGGGATCGCCGGTCGTCGGAAGATTCTTGCGTTCCGAGTTCAAATCGTGCGCGCTCGTCATTCAACGTAATCCATTAACAAACAACATTTTCAAACGTCCGGCCGAATCGTTAGCCGGACAGTTCTGAT
>JAPLNX010000340.1 GCA_026400935.1 Planctomycetia bacterium
ACGGTTGTTCGTCTCGCCGCAGTTTTTGGATCGGCAACAACCAGCGGTCAGTGAAGTACTCAACTGCGTCGAGCATTGCCATGTTCCAATTCAGCTCATTTGGGAAGGCGATTTTCTGCAACTGGACGACGAAGTGCATTGCCGCGTATTGCATCCACTGGCAGATGACAAGCTCGCGAATGACAACGCCAATAGCATTGTATTGTCGATCGAGTATGCCGGACGGCGCATCTTGTTGACCGGTGATCTCGAACGTGACGGACTCGTGCGCTTGTTGCAGACTGAGCCGACTCGCGCCGACGTGCTGGTGTCTCCGCATCACGGAAGCTTAGGAGCCAACACAACCGACCTCGCTCGCTGGACACGTCCGAGTTGGGTTGCTGTCAGCGGTGATCGTCGAGTGAGCCTCATCACTTTGCGATCTCGGTTTGGTCCCAGTGTGGACGTGTTGAGCACATCCGAATGTGGAGCAATCACGTTTGAAATTGACTCACGCGGACAACTCACCTGCGACACATTTCGTCGTGGTCATGTGGTCGATGAAGATGATGACCGAGATTGATGCCATCGACACCTCAATGTTCAAACGAAGTTCGTTGTAATAGATCTTTCACTACCAAGGCGTGAAGAACGCGAAGTGTGGCAATGAAGTTGGAAAGTCCAAATGTTTGCCAAAGTTTCCGGGCCGATGATTTTGAAGAATGAAGTTTTGTGCTTCTTTTCTTCGCGTTCTTTGAGAATCTACGGTGAAACTTGGCCTGATTAAGAAACTTCAGCCTCACTTTGATTCCGGTCGCTCGGACCAGTGATAGGCTTTGAGCAATCGACGTTGGAAGAAGTGTGGATCGGTGGCTTGGACCAAAGCGTGTCCGCGTTGACGCAGATCGGCGGCGGGCCATTTCTGAGTTCCCCACGTGACGACGACTCGCGAAAACGAACCGCTATCAGTTGGCCCTGAAGCTGCGACACGATCACCAACACCGACAAACATCGTGTCCCAATCCGATGCCCAACGAACAGCTCGTCGCTTCCAGAGGCTTTGTAAGAAGAAGCGAATCCTTGCTGGCGGGACTTCATCACAGATCACCCAACACTCGGCAGGGATCGGCTCCGCAGAAAGTTGGCGGCGAAACGCGATCAACTCCCGTTCGTCATCAGACTGTGGCTTTAACGACCACAATCCGATTGCCGCGTTCGTGGCCACTCCAGCGATGACACACAGCAGAATTGCGACACGACGCCGTCGGTCATCGGAACACAAACGCCGAAAAAGCCATACGCCCGCGACTGAAATCACGAGTAATCCCATTAGCGCGGTGGTAATTCCTTCTGGAGTGAGCGACGGATGCCAGCGACCCGAAACAGAAGGTGCGGCATTCACGGCCAACGTGATTACCGTCACGAACAGAACGGAACCAAATCCAAATCGGCGGCCAAGAATTTCTTCCAAGCCTTGTGCGGCCAACAAGATGATCGGAACGAGCACCAGAGTCGACCACGGCACTGACGAAATGAATTCCCCTTGATGCGATGGCCAACTGGCAAACCACAATATCCACGCCACCGTGAACCAGACCATGACAAACCGATCTCGGCGGCAGCTTGCTTCTGATTTCTTCTGAACGATCCCACGCGCTGAGTTAAAAATCCCCAAGAGAACGAATCCCAATAACGCTCCCGACAAGTCCAGAAACATCCGCGAAGCATTGGCCGCGCGTATGGACGCAAACCACGACTGACTTAGCATGGCCGACTCCGCCCCCAGTTGGCGATTCACCAATTGCCACAAAGAAGTCGGTCGCAGGCCCATCGCCATAACGCCCCACGTGCATCCCAAAACTCCAACGATCGCCGTGACAATCAAAATCGCCACAAGCATGTGTGCCAGCCGAATCAATCGCCGCCGGACGACTCGCTGCCAAGGGATACATGTCGCCCGACTGGAACAGTCGAATGCCGCTGCTGTGAAGCTCTGCACACAGATGATGAACCACGCTGCCAGCGCAATCGAACCACCGGTCAGCCAACCAGCACCCAACGCGAATCCCGATCCTATCAGTGGCCACGAAACCCAACGATCGTCGTCGTCTTGATGTGATTGGATTCCACGAAAACTTAGAAGTGCGAACGCCAATGCCAACGAAATCGGCGGCAGACAACAACTCAGTTCCAAAAACTCGCGCTGACAACAAGTCAGCAACACCGCCGCAAATGCGAACCGACCGCCGCCAAGCTTCGATGCCAATGCAAACAGGCTCAACAATAAAAACACCGAACTGGAATACGACACCAGCAGCAGGCGGCTTTCCGGCGTCAACAAATCAGAACTCAGACTGAGGCCCATCAAGACGCTGACCAGCGGCGCAAGCATTGGGCCATCACTGGAAAGGTCGCCAACTGAGGCAACAAACCATTCCAGCGGCGACGTTGCGGCACTGATCTTCAATGCCTGCAAACCTGCCGATGCTGTGGCCTCATTGAGCGTTGGGTAACGAAAGACCAACAGCCCCGGCAGAAACGCTAATAGAATGACCAGCGGCTTCATCGCCGACACACGACACGCCGTCGGCAATAATTCTCGAATCGGCTCACGTGCCAGTTCTAGCAGCCGCACATCATCGACGACTTCCACTACCAGCCTCCGTCTGTTCATTTATGCTGTCGCTGAGATAGTCCTGGCCACACACTAGCCCGGCTCGCCAATAAGGCGAGTTCGTGCAATAGCTTTTTGGCGTTTTGTGCAATCCTCAGAGGATCGCCTAGCGAGCGGTAGTTGAGGCTCGTTGCTGTCGCTTCCAAGCGATGATGTCATCCAAGATCGCTTCCAATCCGAGCCGTGGTTTCGTACCGATCGTTTGCTCCAACCGACTGACGTCAGGAACTCGCCGCCGTACATCCTCGAAGTCGTCGCCATAGGCTTGGCTGTACGGTAGGTATTCAATGCGGATCTTCGGATCGACGCGAGCAATCACCGCTTCTGCTAGTTCGCGAATCGACCACGGCTCATCGCTGCCAATGTTGAAAACTTTCCCGGCAGCAGCGGGAGTTCCCATCAGCTTCATAATGGATTCAACCACTTCACGCACATGAGCGAAACATCGAATTTGTCCGCCGTCGTCGTACACGACTACCGGACCACCGTTCAACGCTTGATCGACAAACCGAGGAATCACCATCCCGTAATGTCCAACTTGTCGTGGCCCGACGACATTGAAGAATCGAGCAATCACCACGGGTAGCCCATACTTTCGGTAATAGGCCAGCGCCAAGAATTCGTCGATCGCCTTCGAACAGCCATACGCCCAGCGCGGACGCGACGTCGGCCCTAAATGGAGGTCGTCCTCTTCAGTCCACCGCTCCTTCGGGTTCTTACCAAACACTTCGCTGGTCGAAGCAAGGAAAAACGGCTTGCAACCACCCTGAACCGCCAATCGCAACAGCGTTTCCGTCGGATAGATATTCGTCTCGATCGTCCGCACCGGGTCGTCGGCCACCAACTTCACTCCAACCGCCGCCGCCAAGTGGTAAATCGCATCAACGTCATGAACAACTTCCGCCAACAATACTGGGTCGGTAATGGAACCCGATCGAAAGGTCAGATTGGGATTCGCCAGCAAACCTTTGAGGTTGTCTTGTTGACCGGTAGAGAGATTGTCCAGAACGACCACTTGATGCCCTGCGGCCAACAGGTTTTCCGTAAGGTGGCTGCCGATAAATCCGGCACCGCCAGTGACCAAACAACGAGCCATGAATGAGCCTTTACTCTGAAGAACAAACCGTTCGTAGCAACACAAACCGCAGCGCCGCCGCACAAGAACGGCTTCAACGACACACGCAAGACATGACGCAAGGGAAAATAGCCGAGCCATCCCGACACGAACAGCCTCGCTAGTTTCGAGCTTTTCATAGGTCTGCAACGTTTGGCGACTAGCAAGCGGTCAATCAAGCGAATCGGTTTCGGAAGATCGTCAAACGATCTGTTCTAGATTCGTGACGACGAGTGTGACACAGCGTGCGAGTCGGTAAACCGAACTAACTGAGTTGCTTCCCGCTCGCTTCGCTCTTCACGTATTGCCAGATTACCTGCAAACGCTCGATCCCCACTTCCAAAAGCGGCGCACACTACGCCTGAAAGGGGTGTTTTTGAGACGCAGGGAGTCACGGAAAATGCGAAAACCCTCGGAAATTCGAGGGTTCTCGCTTTGAAGATGGGCGATGGAGGATTCGACTCCCCCTACAAAAACACGAGGAAAACGGTCGATCGTGTGGAAAGCGACGCAGAAAGCGACGCAGCGGCGACGCGGGGAGTGTTGGAAGCGGGTTTGGATGATCCCGACTTGGCGGTCATCGTGGCAAGTTGGTCGAAGCTCTCGGCGGATGCTCGGCGGGCGGTTGTGGAGTTGGTGGAAGCTGAGCTCGGTGCGGTGGCGTTGGGTCGGGAGCGGTGATGGGCTGACAGTCTGGCAGGAGACGTGGTTGCGGTTGTGGCGTTTGGTGCCGCTTCCACAGTTCAGGTTTGCTGGTCGTTTCAACGCTCGTGTTGTGGGGAACTACCTGCTCACTCGCCGAGCGATGTTTTCCGACGCGGCTTGGCTTTCGCAGACTTTGAAACGCTGGGCTTCCCGGTTGATGATTTCGAGCGTGATGGCTTCGCGGGCGTTGTTTCCGACGACGACAACGACGGATCGGGCTGGGTGGCTTCGAGCGTGGCCAGGATTTCGCGGGCGACAAACATCCGACCGTAGGTTCGACCGGGGAGTTCTTCGAGGATGCCCGCATCGACCAGTTTACTCACGCTGAGTTGAGCCGCTCGAAAGGTCACGTTGAGCGTTTTCGCGGCTTGGCTGAAGGTCAAGTAGGGGCGATGGAACAAGTCATCGGCCAGAGTTAGCAGCAAGCCGGACGAGCGGACAGTTTGCAACGTTTGTCGGTAGCGTTGCCACAGCGAGAGCAACTTCTCAGAACGTTGGATCGTGTCGCGGGACTCTTCCGCAACACCGCGCAGGAAGAACGAAACCCATTCCGTCCAGCGTCCCTCTTGGCTCACGGCGAGCAAGTGGCGGTAGTAGTCTTCCCGATGCCGCTCGAAGTACGCACTGAGGTAGAGCATCGGTTGCGGCAACGCTTTCTCCGAGCACATCAACAACGTGAGTAACAGCCGTCCGATGCGTCCGTTGCCGTCGAGAAACGGGTGGATCGCTTCAAACTGGTAATGGATCAACGCCAGCCTGACGACCAACGGCAACGGGGATGGTGTGTGCCAGAACTTTTCCAACTCGCCGAGCGATTCCATCAGATCTTCGGGCGGCGGCGGAACGAAGGTCGCTTCGTTGAGCGTACAACCGGGCGGCCCGATCCAATTCTGTGAGCGGCGGAACTCCCCCGGTGTGAGATGTTCCCCGCCGACGCCGTGCATCAACTGCGCGTGCATCTCACGCAACAACCGCAAGCTGACCGGTAGTTTGTCGAGCCGTTGCAAACCATGTTGCAGCGCGTGGACATAGTTTTGCACTTCCAACACGTCGGACGTGGGCGACGGCGGGACGTGAGCCGCCTCAAAGAAGTACAAGTCCGACAACGATGCCTGAGTTCCTTCAATGCGACTGGATAGGACCGCCTCACGGCTCATCAACGGTCGGATGAAGAGATAGGGATTCGGTAGCGTCCGAGCGATCCCCGCCAACTCGCTCAACCCCCGATCGGCGAGCGACACTTCCCCGGCCAGTTCCCAAGTCAGTTCCAACTCCGGCGGCAACGGACTCGGTACGAACGCCCAATACCCGCGCGCGTGTTTGACCAACCGGCCTGACCGCCGTTTCGAGAACTCATTCGGTTGCATGTCGAGAAACCTCCGACAACACGTTCGCCGATTGATTTATACCTTTCGCCCGAAAAGTACAATTCACGCTCGGCGAATGATACTTCGGTATCACTCGGCAAACGTGGCGAGCCAACGCAGGTTTCCCGATCAACGAGGCCAACTTGGCGGTCATCGTGGCGGGTTGGTCGAAGCTCTCGGCAGATGCTCGGCGGGCGGTTGTGGAGTTGGTGGAAGCGGAGCTCGGCGCGGTGGCGTTGGATCGGGAGTGGTGACAATCGGGCGGGCTTCACGTTTCTTGATTGCGAGCTCGACACGATCAGGCAAACGGGTTGATCACCGTGACGGACTCGTAAGTCATCCCGTGGGCGAGATCTTCGGAATACAGCGTCTCAACGTTGGCTTCCAGACATCCTGCGATCAACAAGCTGTCCCAATGGGACCGCGTTCATGCAGTTCCTCACGAGTGAAACGCAAACCGCCCGTATGGATTGGTTCTGTGTCGCAGAGTTGCCGGAGAGCGATCAAGCCAGATTGCAGTTTGTTGCTTCCATCGCCCTTGGATTCGATCGTGACGCGAACCCGCTCTTGTTCCGCCAACGGCAACGCCTGACAGAACTTCAAGGTTCCGTTCTCGTACACGGCTTCAGCGGTGATGGACATGACGCGACTCACAACAAACGACAGCGATCAGGAAACGGCGGAGTCTCGCGTTTCATCGTAACGCTTCGCCGGTTGGTGCCAAGCGGACTTGCTGCCATCTGGACGAGAACGAATTCGAGATGCCGGAGCGGAAGTTCTCGGCGGATGCTCGGCGGGCGGTTGTGGAGTTGGTGGAAGCGGAGCTCGGCGCGGCTGTCACGTTTGATCGGGAGGGCTGATCGGGGCGGCTGAGTGTTGAACGTAGTTCGGATCGGGAGTGGTCGGAGTTCGACCGGAGGCGACCAGTTCCTTCGCATTGTGAGGCGAGGCTGCCTCACCGTTCGCATGGCTGCCAGAATCCCTGACGGACGCCGAGTGAGAGTTCCGCACCACGACGAAAACGTGGATCAGCGGGCGGACGGGCGCTGCCGTAGCTCGGATGGCCTGACATGACGAAAGTTGCTTGGAAATTGCGGACTTAGGGCAAGCACACCTCAAAAACCCCAAAAACTCTGAATAACCTTCAGACTCATCTCGACGGACAGCACTTAAGTCGTTGGCCAGCCTAAGAAAAAGCGCGAAAGAAAGTGTGTCACCTGTCGTGATTGTTCCCGTAGACCAGCGGAATGGAAACGCATCGGGAGAACCTACGATGTACCCCCCGGCCTCTACTTGAGCTGTGCGGGACCAGTTTGGGACCATCGCGGGACCAACTTGGTACGAAACGGGACCGATTTGGTACGAAACGGGACCATCGTGGTACGAATCGGGACCGATTTCGGGGGTCAGCGGTACATTTTTGGTCCCGTTTGGACCGTTCGGAAACGGCGGGCTGAGCGGTGGGAATTTCCGCCAGGCGTCGATCCCGATCTTTTTCAGCGTCCGCCGAGCTTACTGAGCCGCCTGGGCTTGCTGGCATCGGACAACGATTGTCTTGAGAGTCGCGACTGCCTTGCGACGGCAAGCTCTTTTTCATCGGCCAGAAGTGCTTGGGCTGTGACCGTGGTTTCGCTGGGCGATGGCCTCGCCTTCATTGCGAAGATCAGTCATCTGCGACGAAACGGGTCGCCGGATAACGCACCGAGAATGCAACACCAGTGGAGAATCACGCCGGGGAAAATCAACGCGCAATACCCAAGAACAACAAACAACGACCAGAATGGCGCACGGAACCACTGCCCTTTGTAGAGTTGCCCAAGTCCAGGAATAAAGAAGCTCAAAACGGCAGCGATTCCGGGATTCCACCGCATGACAGGAGCCTCGTTGACGATCACAACCGTTCGATGATCGTTGTATTCTGGAACCCGAACGGGAACCGGTCGTTGTTGCGGACGAGGTTTAGGACGTGGCGCGGGTGGCTGTTCAAGTTCCACGACGGGTAAAGATGCTTCAATCTTGGTGTTGGCTTCCGCTTGCAGTCGTTGAATTTCGCGCTTCTCTTCCCGTTGTGCGGCGAGCTCTTCCCGTTGTGCGGCGCGTTCGCGGAGCGAGATCTTCACACGTTCAAAAAGCGATGCAAAATTGCATTTCGCCTGACGAGCCGCGGCGATCGTTTCGACGTGGAGACCGCCAGCGACGATCAACATTCCCAACAGAGTAACTGCCAGCGAAAAGTAGTTGTGCTCGATCGCAGTGAAGATCAGCCCTTGAAGTGTGATCAATCCCCCGACTGACGCAACGATGTGACGCGGACTGTTGAACATTTTGTTGTAGCTCACTCAATGTTTGATATTCCGTTCGATACCAATGTCGCCCCCCATCACAAACAGTTTGTGGCATTTCGTCAACCGACGCAGTGCGTCGGACGCTTGCGGAAGACTTTCGAGCTTCAGAAAATCCGTGACCACACGGGTTGTCGTTTGCTGAGTAGCTACAGCAGCCGACCGAAGCGAACCGGGCTTGAGGCGTGCGTTTCTGTTTGTCGCACGCCTCGCCCGGTTCGGCCTGTGCTACAGACAGGGCTGGTCATGGCGAAAGGCGTACAGAAGGGACCACCATTTGCATTTGGGCCGATCGGGAAAAGTGCCTACGAATTACTCGCTGACCTGTTGATGGATTTCGAGAACGACAGGCCCGACGAAAATCTTCGTTACAGCGCACCGTCTCCCGCGTTGTTCCGACTTGCAGCTTTGGTGGGCGCGGATGACTCCACAACTCAAAGTGCAGAGAATCCGTTCGGTGATGGGATCACGTTTGATCGACCGAAGCTGTCGGTCGTGTTGGGCATGTGGAGGGCACACCGACCCGGCACGAGGCAGCATGTCCACAATGCAGGAGCAGTTAATGAAATCTCCCAAAGAGTTTCCTACCTGTTTTCCAACGGAGAGGCACTCCTGCTGCAAAGGATTTGGCAAGTCGTGACCAGCTTGCAGAGATACTTCAATCTCGATCCCGCAAATCTATCGCAGGCCACAGACGACCGTGAGCGTGTTAGGGCAAGCCCAAGATGGCAAGGCACGCCTCTTCCTTCCCACATCATTCCTTGGTTGCAAGAGGCCATTCGACTGCTTGCCGAAGAACACCCCACTTGGCAAATGCGAAGTCAGTTTGAACCTTGGCTCACGAAATTATCCGAACTCGACGAAAAGTTTCCCAACTTCCAACCGAAGGTCGAATGTAAACCCGGCCCGATGATCAATGAAAAAGCGAAGTGGCATGTGACTGGTTGGAACAACGATTCCTCAGCGTCAAAACCCGTCTTGGTAGAATCGACGGACACCCTGCCATTTAGGCCGTTGCGCCGGCTCGCTAGCGGATTGGTCCCGTTGTTGGAGGCAGTCGGTATTTGGTTGCCTGACAGCCATGGCTCAACTTTGGACGGACGCTTGTTGTTCTGGGCTTGGCATGTCCACAACGGAACGCCGCCGAGACTTCCATCTTGGGAAGTCACTCCAGAAACGGGAGCGTTCAAGGTCATCAAGTCGGCAATCTTCAAGTCCGTGAATCCAGACGGGAGCGCAAAGGTTGTATCTCAGTATGCCATCACGCAATACCCGTCCCGTCTCGATTCGAGCGAAAAACAACAGCCCGTTCTCAAGGAATTGGAGGAGATAAGAGACGCCGCGACTGGAGAACTGGTGAAGTCCGAGACGGATGCCGTGAAGAAGCTGCGAACGAGTCCACTCCCTCCGAGTCCACTCCCTAAAGGAGTGACGTTGCTCGATGCTGCGCTTGTGCTTGAAGGTCTCAACGACGATGACCAGCTTGATAGTGAACGCCGCACAGCGGCGGTCGAAATGAAAATCAAATGGGGAAAACGGCGGTCCTTGAAGAAGAAGTTGGGGACACCGATTGGTAAAGACCGGGACGATCGGCAAGCTGACTTGTTCGACGTGGTCGATCTGACGAACGCTTTGATAGCTGACAAAGAGGGTTATCGAATTGTCCAGATTGGCGACAAGGAGTTTGTTCGCAGGTTGAGGAAGTGCCAACGCGAACCGTTTCGGCCTGATTTTGGAACGTGATACACCGCCCGCGTACCACCCGCACCGCCCGCGTTTCGTTGACGGCGCAAAATTCTATGACGGCGAATCGACGCGGAAATCTCCGAAGTTCTTGAAGCGTTAAGCGTGCTCAGGATCGTTCGTGAACCGCCGCACTTTGCGTCAGTACCGCCCGCGAAGTTTCGCGTCTGCTTTGATTCCCATCGCTGGCACTGATTCGCCAGCAGGAGAGTCGGACATGCAGGCATTTATCCTCGAAACACTCACTGGCGCTGGTTGGCGAAGGAGCGGCGAAACTTTCTGGACGCTCGAAACCGCGACGGCGATGGCTAAGTTGCTGCTCAAGAAAAAGCAGGCACAGCGCGTACGTGTCCTGCCGGTCAAAGTAAACCTCAAAGCTGTCGCCGAGTTTCCTGATTTGGTCCCTAGTGGAACGAGGGCCGAGTCATGACGCGACCGCAGTATTGGGCGGGCTGGAATCGGATTCGTGAGACGAGTCTGAGCACGCTCCAAAAGTTCTTGCTGCAACTGATCCACGGCTACGCCAACGGCGAAAGCGAGTGGGCATTCGCGCAAGTGGAGACCTTCGCCAAGGACATGAGCCTGTCGGATCGTCACGTCAAAACACTGTTCGACGAGGTTCGCAAAATTGGTGTCGTGGAATCGCGGCGGTGTGAATCACGACCGAAGCTATCTCGCCGACGCAAAGAGCATCGGATCATTTGGGAGACGCTG
>JAPLNX010000085.1 GCA_026400935.1 Planctomycetia bacterium
CTGCATGGTTGGTTGAGCGTTCAAGAGCGACTAAACGCGGTCACCGAGGACGTCGAACAGCTTCGTGACAAGTTTGCTCAAACGGGAGCCACAAAACGCGCTGCCGCACATCTCTTGCAACGGCTGGAACCCGCCGACACAGTGCGACCCGCGCGAGCGGCTTAAGGGGTCCGCTGCGTCTCTGATGAGATGAATGCTACTTATGGGAACGTTGCGTCTTATGTCTGGCGCAAACTTCATTCATTACCTAAATTCCACAATGTGTTCCGACCACAACCGCTGAGTAACACTGATGACTTTCGACCATGAACTTTCCGTCGCAATCGCTGCTGTAAAGCGAGCCGCTCAAGTCTGCCAAGCAGTTCAACGTTCGATTCCGTCCGCGATGGCTAAGCAAGACAAGAGTCCTGTGACGATTGCGGACTTCGCCAGTCAAGCGGTTATCTGCCAAGCACTCGGCGAGGCGTTTCCGAATGATCCGGTCATCGGCGAAGAGGATTCTGCAGAACTGCGGTTACCTGAGAACAAGGCGTTCCTCGATCGCGTGCAAACGGAACTCGGACATGTCGGCTTGAATGCGTCACCCGAGGAAATCTGTCGCTGGATCGATCGGGGTGGAGCGAGTTCATTCGGTCCACGTTTTTGGACGCTCGATCCAATCGATGGAACCAAAGGCTTTCTTCGCGGCGAGCAATACGCCGTCTCACTGGCGTTGATCATCGACGGGAAAATCACTGTCGCGATTCTCGGTTGCCCGAACTTGCCACTCGTTGCGGGTGGACCAGCCGATGGCGGATCGATCTTTACCGCTGTGCGAGGTCACGGGGCTTTCGTCCAACCATGTGTTGGCGAGGCGACCGCGAACGTACCGGTGCGAGTGACCTCAACATCGAATTGGTCTGAGGTGCGATTGTGCGAATCGGTTGAATCAGGACACAGCGCCCATGATCGTTCGGCGGTGATCTCGTCATCGTTGGGAATTAAGCAGGAACCGGTTCGGCTCGACAGCCAAGCGAAGTATGCCGTTGTCGCGCGCGGCGAAGGTGATCTCTATCTCCGCTTGCCGACACGCGCCGACTATCGTGAAAAGATTTGGGACCATGCCGGAGGAGTGCTCGTCGTCGAAGAGGCGGGCGGGCGTGTCTCCGACATCGACGGTAAGCCACTCGAATTCACTCACGGCCGGGAGCTTTCAGCCAATCGCGGTGTCGTGGTCACGAACGGCAAGCTCCATGACGACATGCTGAAGGCGATCCGCGAATCCTCTTAACCCGGTTTTCCAAAACGGGTGAAAGCAGCGATATCAAAACAATCGCGAGAAACGAGTCGGCCGGTTTGAAAATCCGGGCTACGAAGATGTGCGAGGCGGCAACATGACCAACAACATTAGCGCGATCAACGCCGCGATCGTGAAGGTCTTGTACGTCAGTGCGAGGATTGCCCAGTCGTAAGGGATCAAGCCGCGACTCGAAAGCAGTACGAGTGCCGCGAACAATCCGACTGCCCATTTTCGCCAACCTGCTTGCTGCCCAATCAGTAATTGCTCGCGAATCGTCAGGAACAGCGCCGGCAGGCACATCACCAAGTGCTGTTTCCAACACAACGGAGACAGCAATGCGGCCATCAAACCCACCCCGGCCCATTCGGCAGGGAGCAAGTTGACGATGTCTTCGTTGCTGTGTGATCGAGCTTTCCAAGCTAACCCCAGCAACAAAACTAGAACGGAGCACTTAACGAATCGTCGAGCAGCATCAACATCAAGATCGAAGAACTGCACGAAGCCCGGCTTATCCAGATACAGGTCATGCCCTGGTCGATACGTCTGAACGAGCCGCGACAAGGCCATCGTCAGCGATTGATTCAAGTGCCGAGCAGGCTCGATCGCGTTCATCGACGGATCACGAATCTCTGTGCTCCGCTTCGCCGCGTCGAGCCAACGCACATGGTACGCCAGAGTTTCGTTCCAACCAAAAAACACTGCCGGTGCGAAGTTGAACAACAGCGTGAATGCCACTGACCAACCAGCCGCTCGCCACTTTCGTTTCCACAGCAAGAACGGCACGAACAACAAAGGAGTCGTCTTAAACGTGATCGCCACAGCGGTCCAAAACCCGCATAGCCGTTGCCTGCCTTGTGTCAAAGCGAAGACCGCCGCAGTGAGAAAGAAGAGCAATTGCAGATGGAGTCCGCATTCGTCGAGGTCACGTTGAATCAGAGTACAACTCGCCAAGACCGCAAAGACCGCCGCTGCAAATGAGAGTTCAATCGTGCCCCTCATCCGTCGTTCGGCCAGTTGATGCCACATCCGAAACGTGGCCACGACCGCCACCATCGACAGCGAGAAGCACAATGCTTTTCCACCATGTTGACCGAAGATCGCCAACACGGCATTCCAACTCATCCGTCCGAACGGATACCAAAACCAATTGACCGCCGCCGGTCCTTGCTTGAGCAACAAGCCACCGTAGGTGATGTGCCCGCCGATGTCGTTGTATTTGAACCCAACCGCGACGCACGCTTCCACAGCCGCGAAGACGATCAACGCGGCTGTCGCGACCTGTCGAAAGCGAGGTGTCAAATACCACGATTGTGGCGTCGGCTCATGCGCATCCATGCGAGTCCTTTCGCGTATCGCCGATCACATCAAGTCGTTTTTTTACGAATCGCTCGACGCAGTTTATCAGCAGAGGATTTCTCTTCGGAGGCCGGATCTGCCGATTGCGTGGCCGAACCAATCGCGCGATCGACCGCTTCCAGTAGCACTTCCATCGCGAACGGCTTGCGGAGATAGTCATCGACACCAAGCATTTCGGCGTACGCTTTGTGTCGGCCACCTTCGTTCGCCGTGATCATGATGACCTTCGGAGGATGTGCGAGCGACTTGAGAAACTCCAGCACAGGAAAGCCACCCATCTTGGGCATCATCATGTCGGTGATCACCAACTGCGGAAAAACCGTCTCCGCAAGACGTCGGCCTTCCAGACCATTCTGGCCCCAATGGACAGTGTAGCCCGCTCCCTCCAGCACTCTCCCGAGCGTGGTAGCAATTTCTCGGTCATCTTCAATCAGCAGAATTGTCTTACCGGCCACGATGACCTCCTCGTGCGAAACTCAGGCGATGAAATCAAGGTTCGCATGGTAGGTCGCTGCGAAACGAACCACAAGAAGTCGCTTCTCAACTGGCGGTAACACGACCAGAATCTGGGACCATTGCGCGAGGCGAGCTTTATTTTGGAGTCGATCACCCGATGAACCGAAACGTGGTAGCGTTCGGTTTACGAGTTTCCGACAACCGGACGCGAGTGCGTTCCGACTGATATTGAATCGTAACTGCTGTTGAACTGAGCTAAGGCCGCCACGTTTGCCGATCAAAGGAGCCTGCATGTCCGAATCAAGTTTCAAAGATCACGAAACCGCCGTCGCGACGAAAGTCCAATCGTTGGGCTTCGCGGTCATCACACTCTCCGACACTCGCACCGATGCTACGGACGCGAGCGGAGCATTCATCAAGAAGGCATTGCTCGATAACGGTCACACTGTGCCGCTTTATCGAGTCCTTCCTGATGACCGCGCGAAAATTAAAAGCGTTGTGCAAGATTGTCTGATCGATCCACGCTTGGCGGTCATTATCACAAATGGCGGCACTGGAATCTCCGCTCGCGACACGACGTTTGATGTCGTGGCGGCATTGTTGGAAAAGCGACTGGACGGTTTTGGTGAGCTATTTCGGATGCTCTCGTATCAGGAGATCGGTCCTGCGGCGATGATGAGTCGAGCAACCGCAGGTGTCGCCAAAGGAAAAGTGATCTTCGCGATTCCCGGTTCGACAAATGCCGTACGGCTGGCGATGGAAAAAATCATTCTCCCGCAAGCGGCACATATCTATTGGGAATTGAACAAGCACGTCATGTCTTGAAGGCAGGTTGTCACCAGCCCAATATGGCAGCGACGGAAAATGCCCAAGTCCCTTCGCTGGCGCGTCGCGCCAATCTTTGGTGGTATCGGAGCGTTGATGTATGGCGACTGATGATGTCGAACTTCGAGATACGGAACTCGTACAACCCGCGGCTGACTCTGTCGGCTTTGTGTTGCGACAATTGGCGACGTTGTTTGAACCACCGAATCCGTTACGACTCGCTGGCGGCGGTGAACTGGGGCCGGTCACTGTTGCTTATGAAACTTACGGCAAACTGAGTCCACAGAAGGACAACGCCATTTTCGTTTGTCACGCACTGACGGGTGACGCTCATGTCGCGGGTTGGCACGCACCGAACGATCGCAAGCCGGGCTGGTGGGAAGAATTCGTCGGACCTGGCAAGGGATTAGATACGAACCGCTATTTCGTGATCTGCGCGAACTGTCTTGGCGGGTGCCAGGGGACGACTGGGCCGCAAAGCATCAATCCGGCAACTGGCGAACGATACGGGCTTAACTTCCCGTTCATGACTGTTGGTGATGTGGTCGAAGTTCACGCCGCGCTCGTGCGTCATTTGGGAATCGAAAAACTTCTTTCCGTCGTTGGAGGTAGCCTCGGCGGAATGCAGGTCTTGGAGTGGGCCGCGCGGTTTCCGGAGATGATCAACTCCGCTGTCTGTATGGCCTCCGCAGCCAAGCTGACCGCTCAAGGAATCGCGTTCAACGCGGTCGGTCGTCGAGCGATCATCACCGACCCGAACTTTCACGGCGGACAATATTACGACAAGCCAGTTGGGCCGAACGTCGGGTTGGCCCTCGCACGTATGGTAGCTCACATCACGTATCTGTCGGACGTTTCGATCGAGCAGAAATTCAGCCGCCGTTTGCAAGGTGCCGACAAGCTCTCGTATGACATGATGCACCAGATTGAGTTTCAGGTGGAAAGCTACTTGCACTATCAGGGCAAGCGATTCATCGAGCGTTTCGACGCCAATAGCTATCTGTATCTCACTCGCGCGATGGACTACTTCGATCTCACGGAGACTTACGGCTCAACCGAGCAAGCGCTGAGCCGTACGAACGCCCGCTTTCTGGTGACGAGCTACACCTCCGATTGGCTCTTCCCCACGGTGCAAAGCAAAGCGCTCGTTCGAGCGCTCATCGCTGCCCGCCGCCACGCCACTTTCATCGAACTCGCCAGTGAATACGGCCACGACGCCTTCCTCATCGAATTCGAATGGCTCGAAAAGCTCGTTCGTCCATTTCTCGAACAGACACTGCACGATGTGCGAAAAGGTTAGGCCAAGCTTCACTCAGGGGGAGTGAAGTGAAGCGGCACATTCCGAAACTCGAATTCAATTGGGAGATCAAGAATTAACGTTGGGGCGACATATCGCAAACCGTATTCATTGGTAGAACGAGGTAACTTCTCGAAGCGATATGTCACCGCAATTGAGCCGTCCGGCTGTAGATCGCTTTGAGCGTGCGCCGGTTTCAGCAGGTCGTTATTCGCCGTCTGTTTCTCGCGTGGCAGGATCAGGCCTGCGACGTTGTAAAGCATCCACGATCGGTGAGACTCAAAGGCAAGGCCGCCGGTGTCGTAGGTGACAGTCGCGCGAATCGTCAGCGCTTGTTCATTTGCGTTCGCGTCAGTTTCCCAATCCACGATCCTCACGGTGACACCACCGCGTCGACGCGACACGCCCCGTGAATCAGATCCGGCTGGAAAGTCGATCGGTTCTTCGCCAGCCGCAGTCTCAAGAGACAACTGCCCGATCACCGACAACGATTTCCAATTTCCTCCTGCCGGCAATCGGTAGTCCACGGGAAACGCCAACTGTCGCCGTCCTTGACCGAACGTCAGTTCGATTTTTGAATCGGACGAGTACGGAAACCAAGCTTCCTCCTTCGTTGAGTCAGTCGGTTGCGATTCACGTAACCCCGTCACTCTCACATCTGCAGCAGCGCACTTCAAGAACAACGGACGCAAACGCGGTTCGGCAGTGACGTCGAAATCCAGTCGCATCAACTGCCCCGCCCCTTCGCCGACGACATTACGCGGACGAGCCGATCGCAGTGCAATGCGAAACGCTTTTGACGTCGTCACGGCGAGAACGTCTGTCGGTGATTCCGACTTGTCTCGCTGCATGTCGAGCGGCGACAGTCGCAGCCGCGCCGGGGTTCCTTCGCATCGCCAAGTCACTGGTTGTTGTTGAGTCATCGCCTCAACCACTTGCCAGAACGTCGGCTTTTCTGGCAGATCAATGAGTCCCGCGAATTGGTTCTGCGGAAGATCCTCTGCACTCACCAGATTGCCGGTGTCCTGTGACAATCGGGGCACGACTTCGGCGACCGTTCTCATCCCACCGATCGTTAGTCTCGATGCTTCAATGGCCGATTCGGCCTTCAGCCGCTCAAGCTTCACTCGGACTCGTCGTACAGCTTCCACTGCCGAACGAGTTCCAAGGACGCCCGGTTCTGGCAACCACTTCAAGGCCGCTGGTCCGAGCTTCAAGAGCTCTTCTTCCGCTCGCAACCGATCAGCTTTGCGGTCCGCATCCAAGCGAGCAACCCAGCGTCGGACCGTTGGCTCATCGGCAAGCTCCTCTGCTGAAACATCAGCGATCAGAGCCAACAGCACGACCAAAGTAACGGCAGAAGACAGCTGATAAACCCGACCGAGTGACATGACATCGCTTTCCACTCACGACGACTTTTCCCGGAACGACCGCAACATCTTCGACCACGGTAGCCCCCGAACCGTTGGAGGCAGTCCCAGCCCGCGCGTCTTCTTACCCCGACGTTGTACCGGTCCCGTCGTAGTCGGAGTAGGAATGCCGGAGAGCATTGCCGCGATTCCCTTCGCGGGATCAAACCCAAATGTCTTGGCCATGCAACGTTCTCCGTCTGCTTTCGGACACAAGTGGTCTAATTGCCTTCGTCTGAATCGCCGCGTCCGTACCGCAAACGACGACTGTTTCCTCGCCTCGCAGGCACTCTTCACCAGAAGACACGTCGTTAGTTATTCGTCCGACTCGCGCAGCTTCGCTAGCACGTTGTAGTCTTCGAGTGTGGTTGTGTCTTGAACTCGTTCTTTGCCGGCGGCGATGTCGCGCAGCAGGCGGCGCATGATTTTTCCGCTGCGGGTTTTGGGCAGAGCAGCGGCGAAGCGGATTTGATCGGGAGTCGCCAGCGCGCCGATGTGTTTGCGGACGTGAGCAGTCAGTTCCTTCTTGATCGCTTCGTCCCCTTCGAGGGTCTTCAGTGTCACGAAGCAACAGATCCCTTCGCCTTTGATGTCGTGCGGGAAACCCACGACTGCCGCTTCGGCGACCTTCGGGTGCGAGACCAGTGCGCTTTCAACTTCCATCGTGCTCAGCCGGTGTCCAGCGACGTTGAGCACGTCGTCGACGCGGCCCATGACCCAGTAGTAACCGTCTTCATCGCGGCGAGCCCCGTCACCGGCGAAATAGCAGCCGGGGATTTCGCTGAAGTAGGTCTTCACGAAGCGATCATGATCGCCGTAAAGCGTCCGCAACATGCTCGGCCACGGCTGCCGCATCACCAGCAAACCGCCGTTGATCCCCGCAACGGTCTGTCCGTCTTTTGTGACGATGTCGGGGACGACGCCCGGCAAAGGTCGCGTGCAACTTCCCGGCTTCGTCGGCGTGATGCCGGGGAGCGGGCTGAGCATGATGCCGCCGGTTTCGGTCTGCCACCACGTATCGACGATCGGGCAGCGCTCTTGTCCGATAATCTTGTGATACCACATCCACGCTTCCGGATTGATCGGCTCGCCGACCGAACCGAGCAGGCGAAGGCTCGACAGATCGTGGCGGTTCGGCCAATCGTCGCCCCACTTGATGAAGGCCCGAATCGCCGTCGGGGCCGTGTAGAAAATTGAGACGCGGTACTTCTCGATCAACTCCCAGAAGCGGCCTTCGTCCGGCCAGTTCGGAGCTCCTTCATACATGACCGTCGTCGCGCCGTTCGACAGCGGGCCGTAAACCACGTAGCTGTGCCCCGTCACCCAGCCGATGTCGGCGGTACACCAATAGGTGTCCTCTTCCTTCAAATCGAAGACCCACTTCGAGGTCATCGTCGCCCCGAGCAGATACCCGCCGGTCGTGTGCAGCACTCCCTTCGGCTTCCCGGTGCTGCCGGACGTGTAAAGGATAAACAGCGGGTGTTCGGCATCGAGCTGTACCGGGTCGCATTCGGCCGAGGCGTCCTGCATCAAGTCGTGCCACCAGTAGTCGCGATCGGGAACCATCTCGACCGGCGAGCCCGTGCGTCGCACGACGACCACTTTCTGCACCGACGGCGATTTTTCCAGCGACGCATCGACCGCCGATTTCAAGAAGACTTCCTTGCCACGCCGCCAGCCGGCATCGGCGGTGACGACC
>JAPLNX010000120.1 GCA_026400935.1 Planctomycetia bacterium
ACCTGACCACCGCCCATGCACTGGCCGTTCAATCCTCTCGCAGGTAAGACCATCAACCGGAGAGCCGGATGCGGGAAACCCGCCCGTCCGGTTCGGAGGGAGGGGCGACCGAAATCAATCGGTCGTTCCTACCCCTATCGGATCTGCAGCTTCTTCGCACTATCGACCAGCAGTCGCCGCGTTGCGATTGGGCTCAGCCTGCTTCTGGAGCGTCTCGCCCTGCTTCTGGAAATACGCTTTCTTGCCTCCTTCGAGCACTTCCTCGGACGTGACGGACGCGAAAACGTGCATGAGCCGAGCGATGACACCGGTCCAACCGGTTTGATGGCTGGCACCCAGGCCGGCTCCGTTATCGCCGTGGAAGTATTCGAAGAATTGCAGGCAGTCGCGCCAGTGCGGGTCGGATTGGAATTTCTCGCTGCCACCGAAGACGGCGCGGCGGCCTTGTTCGTCGCGGACGAAGATGTTTGAGAGCCGGCGTGAGAGTTCTTCGGCGACTTGGTACAGCGTCATCATCTGGCCGCTGCCGGTCGGGCATTCGACTTGGAACTCGTCACCGTAGTAGTTGTAGTACTGCAACAACGCGCGGATGATGAGTGCGTTGACCGGCATCCAGATGGGACCGCGCCAGTTGCTGTTGCCGCCGAACATCCCGCTGTCCGATTCGGCCGGCAGGTAGCCAACGCTGTATTTGCGATCGCCGATGTAGAACTCATACGGGTGCTCGGCGTGGTAGCGTGAAAGGGCACGCAGGCCGTAGGGACTGAGGAACTCGTTTTCATCGAGCATCTTCGCCAGCACGCGGCGGAGCTTGGTTTCATCGAGGATCGATGCCAGCCGCCGGCCCGAGTATCCGAGTTTGCGCGGGTCGTGAATGAACGAAACCAGTTCTGGACGCGCCTCGAGAAAATTCCGGAATCGTTCTGTGATCTCCGGGTGCTTCTTGAAAAGGTCTCCCTCAAAGACCGTGGCGGCACACAGCGGCAGCAGTCCGACCATCGAGCGCACCTTCAGACGCTGAGCCTGGCCGTCGGGCAACCGGAGCACGTCGTAGAAGAATCCGTCTTCTTCATCCCACATCCCCGTGTCTTCGCCGGCATGGATCATCGCCGACGCAATCCACAAAAAGTGCTGTGAGAACTTGAGTGCCATGTCTTCATAACCGGGGTCTTCCATCGCCAACTCGGCCGCGATCTCAATCATATTTTGACAATAGATCGCCATCCAGGCGGTGCCGTCGGCCTGTTCCAAATAGCCACCGGTCGGCAGCGGTGCGCTGCGGTCGAACACACCAATGTTGTCCAGCCCGAGGAAGCCTCCCTCGAACACATTCTTGCCCGAACGATCCTTGCGGTTGACCCACCAGGTGAAGTTCAGCAGCAGCTTCTGGAAGCAGCGTTGCAGCCAGGCCGTGTCGCCTTGGCCGGTGCGGGCTTTTTCCAGACGGTAGGTGAAGATTGTGGCCCAAGCATGGACCGGCGGATTGACGTCGCCAAAGTTCCATTCGTAAGCCGGAATCTGGCCGTTCGGGTGCATATACGGATCACGCAGCATCAGGTCGAGCTGCTGTTTGCCAAAGTCCGGGTCTACCATCGTCAGGGCGATCACATGAAACGCCAAGTCCCAAGCGGCGAACCAGGGGTATTCCCACTTGTCAGGCATCGAGATCACATCGGCGTTGTACATGTGGTGCCAATGCTCGTTGCGCGGAGCCTGCTTGCGGTTCGCCTTGAAGGGATCGGAGCCGCGTTCTTCCAGCCACTTGTTGAGGTCGTAGTAGTAAAACTGCTTGGACCACAGCATCCCGGCAAGCGCTTGCCTCAGAACTCGACCTTGATCGTCACTGAGTGAGTTGGGCGTCAGCTCGCCGTAGAACTCATCCGCCTCTCGCCGCCGAGCCTGCATGATGTCATCGAAGGCTCGCCCGAATGGAGGACCCTGCGGCGCGAGTGTCATCTCGCTCGGCGTGAGATCGCTAAGCCGCAGTCGCAGCGTCTGCGATTCACCCGCACCGACGGTGATGACGTACTGCGCCGCGACCTTCGTTCCTGTCTGCGCCGGATTCACAGCGTCGATCTGGCCATGCAACACGCAGTTGTTGATTCCGTCTTTGACGAACGGCGTCGCGTTTGGAATGCCAAACAGCCGCTGCGTGTTCGTGTCGTTCTCCGTGAACAGCAACTTGGGCGAGCCGTCGCAATAAAAGTATCGCTGACCAAGTTTCGGATCACTCGCGGCAACGGCTGCCAGCGATTCCGTCTGAACCGCGCACTCGAGCTTCGGTTTCTCAACGTCTTCGCCCCACGACCAGGTGTTACGGAACCACAACGTCGGCAGCACATGCAGCGTCGCCACTTCCGGCCCGCGATTGGCGATCGTGATCTCGATGAGCATGTCTTCCGGAGTGGCCTTGGCATACTCGATGAAGACATCGAAGTAGCGGTCTTCGTGGAACACGCCCGTGTCGAGCAATTCGTATTCGAGGTCGCCCTTCCCGCGCTGACGGTTCGTCGCCACGAGATTGTCATACGGGTACGCCGCCTGCGGGTACTTGTAGAGGTACTTCATGAACGAGTGCGTCGGCGTCGAATCGAGGTAGAAGTAATACTCCTTCACATCCTCGCCGTGGTTGCCTTCGCCATTGGTCAACCCGAACAGCCGCTCCTTCAAGATCGGATCTTTGCCGTTCCACAACGCCAGCGCGAAACACAACCGCTGTTTGTGATCGCTGATCCCCGCCAGCCCATCCTCGCCCCAGTGATACGCTCGTGACCGAGCCTGATCGTGGGTGAAGTAATCCCACGCATTGCCCTCTTCGCTGTAGTCCTCACGCACGGTGCCCCACTGCCGCTCGGACAGATATGGTCCCCATTTCTTCCATGGCGTGGTGGCCTCACGGGACTCAATTAAGCGTTGGTTTTCAGCGTTCATGGTGCGATCTTTCGATCGAGGTGATTAAGAACGAGACGGGGCGTGATTGAATCAACATCGCAGCCGACATTCCACGCAATCGTGGTCGGCTCTGGTATTTCCGCGAAGGATGTGTTGAACCTGAAAGCAATCTGCGTACCGCACAATTCCTTTCACGAAGATGGCACATAGGCTCATCCACAGTCATTGCTGTGCAACGTTGCTTTCAGTGTTTCCAGGAAGGCAGACTTGTGTGCGGATCGATAGCGACCGCGCGCGAAGAAGCACATACGGTTGGTGAATTGGATGCTGGCAACATTCGTCAAGTCGTTTCACTCTTCTGCCGGTCGGTCAACAACCACAGTGGCGGAGAGTTCTGCCGAGTTGGCAGTCTCCGGTGGTGAGACGATAGTCAAGTTGGGGACGTAGCGTCGCCACCAGCGCTGCGCGTCGGATTCGGTCCAGGAATTGGCTGTCGGGACGCGATCGAGTTCGGCGATGATTTCGTTGGCAGTGGCGGGGCGGTCGGCAGCGGATTTGGACAGGCAGCGCAGTAGAAATTGTTCGAGTTCTCGCGAGACTGGTTGGCCAAGTCGTTTCGACGGCGGTTCGGGGGCCGTTTTGACTTGATGGTTCAGGATGTCGAGCACATTGTCGCCAAGGAACAGCGGCGTGCCGGTCAGCAGGAAATAGCCGACCGCTCCGACGGCGTACAGGTCGCTGCGAGCATCCACCTTGTCCGGTGACTTGAACGCTTCGGGCGACATATAGAGTGGCGTTCCGACGACTCCGCCGGCATTCGTGACGAGTGCCGCGTTGGAGTTCTCCGTCACCTTGACGAGACCGAAGTCCAGCAGTTTGACGAAATCAAATATCCCGGCACGAGCGCAGAGCAAGATGTTCGCTGGTTTCACGTCGCGGTGAATCAGGCTGATTGAATGCGCTTCCGCCAGCGAGCCACACACTTGTTTCAAGAGGTGGATCACTCGCCCTTCCGGCTGCGCTCCGTGTCGCGCGATCAGGTCTTCCAGGTTGATACCGTCGAGGTATTCCATCGCGTAATAAAAGACACCCTCTGGTGTGCGACCGTAGTCGTAAATCGCGATTGTGTTCGGGTGATTGAGCTGGGCGGTGAGTTGCACTTCGCGTTCAAACCGAGCGATCGTCTTTTCGTTGGTCTTGGCCGCGTTGAGGAACTTGACCGCCGTCGGACGATGCAGCATCGCATGCCGCGCGCGATACACGACCCCCATGCCACCCTCGCCCAACTTTTCTTCGAGCGTGTACTGGCCGAGTCGTTTGAGTTCGATGACAGCGCATCGAGCTTGCTCCGCGAGTCGATCGGCTCGCATCATCGTGCCAAGCATCGCCAACGTCGCGACCCCCAACAGCGCGAACAAACTCCAGAACGCATAGTTGATGGTCTTGAGAGTCTGGTGCGATTCGCTGACATCAACTTCCGTCACGAGGCCGAAGCCTTCGTCGTTGAGCCATTGCCAAGCTCCGACGGAGAGCACGCCGCGATAATCGCGATAGCCATCGACGTTGACCCCGTCTCGGCCCGCCGCCGCTTCCGCCGCCGCAAGCGTCAGCGGCAGTTCGGATCGCGATTGCTTGGGGCGCGTACCGGTCGCCAGATCAACGCCGGGGTCGCGCAGCAACACATTCAGCGTCGAGTCTTCCCCTTCCGGCAACAGGCCGATGCCCCGAAGTTGATCGTCGAAGCGGCTGTTGCTCAGCATCAGGCCGTTGCGGTCGAACGCATACGACTCACCTGATTCGCCAATTCTCGCGGTCTCCAGGATGTCCGTGAACTCGACTTCCGGTTGAATCCTCAATCCGAGCGCCGCGATCACCTCTCCCGTATCGCTCATCACAGGTGCGATGGTGAACATCGTCGGCACTCGCGCCCGCTCGACACCGTGACGATCCGGCAACACGACCAGGCTCTTGAAGGGTGGCAAGATCATCGACTTGCCGACGAACGCTTTGTCACGCAGCGGAGTCAACTGCTCGGCCGAAAGCATTCGACCAACTAGCTCGATGCAGTACGCCGCCACGATCCGGCCGCTCGGTTCGACCACGATGAAGCCGTTGTATTTCTGAGCCGTCAACACCGGATCTAACTCACGTCGCAGTTGGTCCGTCTGCGGCAGGTTTAGCAACTCCAGAGATGTCGCCTGCGGCGGAGCGTTTGCGATGAGCGTCCGAATCGTTCCGGAGATGTTCGCGTCGGCCGCCGCGAACTCCGCCTGAGTCCGCTGCATCCGCATCCAAGTTCGCAACGCGGTCTGCTGTGTCTTTAACGTCGTTTGCAACACCGAACGCAGATTCGTCTTAAGGGTCGCTTCGACCTTCGCCCGCATCACCCAGCCGACGCTCGCCAACACAACCAACACCATCAGCGGCCGCAGCCAAATATGACGACGCCAAACATCCGAAATCGTCAGCGTCGCCTGAAGCGTTTTCGTCACCGGACCGCCTTGCAGAAATGATTCGCGAAGTGAATGACAACAGTCTCTCGCGAGCCGAGCCTTCTCTGCAACTCACACGACCTCTCCGCAGTTCGTGCCGCCTGAAGCCGCACCAGTGTGTGGAATTCCGTTTGTACCGATGATGACGAGTGCGAATTCTACACAATCGTTGCTGGATCGTTGTGGCCACATTTGAGGCTCATACGCGTCCCAAAAAATAATCGGGTTCGACAGACGTTGGAAGTCTTTGGGACTTCGGAAGTCTTGGCAGGAGCGACCGCGCGGTTGTTTTTTGAGACGCATATCCGGGAGTGGCGATCAGGTGGTGGTGGGAGCGTGCGCTGTTGGTGCCGGGATGTGCGGTCGGTTTGACGGCGAGCAACTCACATCGACGGCGGGAACTTTCCAGAACGCTCTGCCCGACTTCATTGGACGACTGCGACTTCAACGGGAGTCTGTGCAGTTTCCGCTTGCAGCGTTCGTGAATAAGGCCAGTTTTATTCCGACGGTCGGCACGAACAGCGATGCCACGGCTTGGGGCCTCAGTATGTCGAGCAGCTTGCAGGTCGCTGAGTCCGACAAGCTCATAGTGCAGGCCGCCTTTGGCCACGGCATCCAGCGTTTTCGTGGGTTCCAAAGTTATACGCTCGATGCGAGTGGTTCTCTGATCGCGGTCCCCGCACTGGCGTGTTACTTCGGCTACGAACACGCTTGGTCGCCCAACTTGAAATCGGTGTTGGCCTACAGTCGTGCGACCATCGACAACCCGGCGGCGGCTCCGACTTCTGCGAAGTCCACGAGCTATCTGGCGGCGAACATTCTGTGGACGCCCGTTGAACGAGTCCGGCTGGGGCTCGAATATCTTCACGGCGTTCGTGTGGACGACAACGCCATCCGAGGCGACGCAAGCTGCGTCGGTCACGGTAACCGCTACTTGGATTTCTCCACGACGCGATCGTTGAGCTTCTGTACGGGACGGTTGTTAGCTTTGAGGATCGTGGCAAACCGTTCGACGTATTTCGGCTGAGCACCGATCGGCTGCTTCATCACGATCCAGCGAACTTGCTCCGTGCAGGGCGGCGTCGTGAACGAGCCGGAGTAGCTGAAGTAGTCGCGGCTTCGAGGTAGGAAATCGGATGGGTTTCGGCTCCCTTCAAAGGCGACGTTCTCGCCCGGTGTTCCGGGCAGGTCGTGGTACAACGGGAGATCCAGTTCTGCATTCTCGTCACCTTGCACGAGCACGCCGACGACCACGACTGCACCGGACGTCGACTTGTGGACAAAGTGAATCTCCAAGTCGAACGGCTTGCCGTCGAGCGTGTGCTCGCTCGGCGTATGCACATGGTATTGTTCGAGCGAAAACTTCTCGGCACCGACAAACAGGAAGCTGCCGGGAGCTTCGTTGTGCTGAATCGTGTGGCCGTTGTTAAGTGCCGCAATCCGCTCGCGGCGATAGTCGAACTTCAATTCAGGCAACTTGGACACGGGGGCTGTCGTGGTGTTGATGTCGATCGGCGACTGATGCTTTCCGCTGTTGGCCAGCCGGTACGACGGATCGAGCTGGCCCCAGAACGCCGGCCCCGTATTGCCGGTGTAGCTCCACTTCGCGAGGTGCTCGTGCGGCGTCTTTGAGAAGTAGTGATGTGCGACGGGACGATCCTGTGCAATCAGCGACTGACTTAACAGAATCACAACAACGGCCAGTCCGACACTGCATTTCATGATGCTGCTCCAGTTCGTTGCATGTTGGTTTGTCATTTGTCGTGGACTCGCCACGGCGGGCCGGCATCCATTTGATCCGTGTTTGGTACATTTTTGACTTCTACCAACAGCTTCTGCCACGAACTCAACCACATCTTTTGATCGGCAGCGCACTCGGCAGCGCATCCGACACGATTGTTAAAATCGGCGATGATCGCTCAACACTTCGCGCTTGATCGTCAAGATTGTCTTATCCGAACCGTCCGGTGCAACCGAACGAACTCGAGCAGAATTTCAATTTGACCAATGCTTGGAGTCGGATTCATGCGGTCGCGATCTCGATTTGCACATTCATTCGTTCGCATGTTGCTCGCAGTCAGCACAGTCGCCGCGACGGCACTTGCCCAAATGCCGAGCGATGATCCTTCGATCCTTGCAACTCAGCCCGTGCCACCACCTCCACCTCCACCACCACCTCCTCTTCCGTCGCCGTTCGGTGGGTCGCTGCTCGAACGACCAAAGCTAACCGGTGATTGGTTCGGCACTCGGACTGAGCTTGCGGAAGATGGCGTGACGCTCGATGTCAGCAACACTCAGTATTATCAAGGTGTGACCAGCGGCGGGCTGGAGCAGTCGTTTCAGTACGGCGGGCGCAACGACTACTTCATGAATTTGAACGGCGAAAAGGTCGGACTCTGGAAGGGACTATTCGTCACGCTGCACGGGGAGACCCGATACGGCGAGTCGGCCAACTCTCTGACTGGAGCGTTGATGCCGGTGAACCTCATGCTGGCGGTGCCTCAACCGAATGGATCGGTCAGCGCCCTGACCGACGTGAAGTTCACTCAATTCTTGTCCGAGAACATGTTGGTCTATGCCGGGAAGATCAACACGGTCGACGGCTTCAAGCAACCAATTACCGGAGCTGGCGGTCTAAACGGATTTACGAACACCGCGATGACGATCAACCCCGTTTATGCTCGCACCGTCCCGTACTCAACGTTCGGAGCGGGGTTCGCGTACCTCCAAAACATGGAGCCGGTGTTCGCGGCAGCCGTATTCGACACCAACAACACGCCGACCGTGAGCGGCTTCGACACGTTCTTTGATAACGGGGCAACGGTCTTCGCGCAGTTGAACCTCCCGACCACATTTTTCGATCGGCCCGGTCATCAGGGCATTTCGGGAACGTACAGCAGCGGAACCTATCCCAACATTTCGCCGACCGCGTACCTTAATCCAGGGCAGGGACTGGTGATCGTGTCGGCTCCGCAAACCGGGTCTTACTGTCTGGTATACAACTTCGATCAGGCCGTTTACGTCTCACCGGAGAACCCGCAGCGGAAGTGGGGCGTCTTCGGAAACCTTGGCATCGCGGACAACAACCCAGCCCGATCCGCTGGTTCGCGAGCACCGGCATTAGCGGAGCCAGCCCGATCGCAGGACGCAATCAAGACACATTCGGGATGGGCTACTTCTTCTTGGGTGTCAGCTCGGAATTGAAAAACCTCGCCCCGGTTTTGCTGCCACTGCGGGACGAGCACGGCTTTGAGTTGTACTACAACATTCAGGCGACACCGTGGTGCCAGATCACGCCGGACCTCCAAGTGATTTCTCCGTTCCGCGAACGGGCGGATACATCGCTGCTTGTCGGCCTGCGGGCGAAGATCGACTTCTGACGGTGGCGAGGCAGATGGTTGTGTTCTATGCGCGTCAAGCCACGGCAATCAGCGCCAGGATTCCCAGCCCCGAAACAATTGCGGTAGCCAGTATCGCCGTTACTCGCCGAATTCACTTCAGCCCAAATGCAACTGTCATGGCACGCGGGTCCGAGGTCTCAGCGCGAGCACAAGCATCCCGGCCATTGCACTCACGGCCGATCCGACCAGGACGCCGACTTTGGCTTCCGGCAATTGATGAGCATCGAGAGCCAGGCTGGCGATGAACAACGCCATCGTGAAGCCGATCCCTCCAAGTAATCCTCCCGCCAGCAAACACTTCCCATCCACTCCTTCTGGCAAGCGAGCGATCTTCAGCTTCACCGCCAACCAACTGAATGACACGATGCCAACCAATTTGCCGACGACCAATCCGGCGATCACGGCCACGGCGATTGGAGAACCGAGCTGTTGAAACTTCACGGCAACTCCCGCGTTCGCCAACGCGAAGACCGGCATGATCACGAAGCTGACCCACGGATGCAGTTGATGAATCAAGAATTCCAGCGGCGACACCAATTCTCGCGTCGCATGTCGAATTCGATGGAGCCTGTCCGCTCGATCTGATGAATGGGGTGAGTCGTCGTGAAACAGATGATCGAGCCGGGCGAATGACGACTTCACTCGATCAACTCGGACCAAGCTGTGAGCCGGAGTCATGATGCCGAGAATCACGCCGGCGATCGTGGCATGGATACCTGACTCGTGAAACGCGAACCAGACGAAGATGCCCGCAGCGATGTAAGCCAAGAAACTGCGGATGCCGAGTCGAGAGAACCCCCACACCACCACCAGCCCGGTCAGGCCAGCGAACAACCAGTTCCAATGAATTCCATCGCTATATCCAGTGGCGATGACGAGGATGGCTCCGATGTCGTCGGCGATCGCCAGCGTGAGCATCATCACGCGCAACCCATGCGGCACACGCGAGCCCATCACGGACAGGCAGCCGACGACAAACGCGATATCGGTCGCCATCGGAATTCCCCAGCCCCGCTCGCCCGGCTGTCCCGATTGCAGCGCAAGATAAATTCCCGCGGGCACGATCATGCCACCCAACGCCGCCGCGATCGGCAATGCCGCTCGACGAACATCACGTAACTCACCCAGTATGAGCTCCCGTTTGACTTCGAGTCCCACGACGAAGAAGAACACGGCCATCAGCGCATCGTTGATGACCTGTTCGATGGTCAGTCGAAACACAAACTTCCCGGCCGCGATCGACAGAGGGGTATGCCAGAAGTGCTCGACACGCTCCGCGAACGGCGAATTCGCCAGAATCAAAGCCACAACCGTCGCCAGCAACAACACGCCACCGCTGGCCGCCTCGATGTGCAGGAATTGCTGAATCGGTTTTGTCAGTCGGTTGATCGGTTCTGAGGGAAGCAGGTCGTCGTGAGAATCAGACAACCGAGGCTCGTTCGCGTTCATCAAGTCATTTTCTTAAACGAAGCAGCCGCACCTGCCATTCAAACGACCGGTGCGGCCACGAGTATTGGGGACCCTTACTCCTGAACTGCGATGTTACGGGCAGCGTCGTCGAGCTTCTTCTGGTCGTTCGCAGCGAGGCCGCTCTTGTCGAGCTTGATCACGGCCTTCTTCAGCTCGCCGGTGAACTTGAACGGCGCGTGGTAGTCCTCGTTGTCGAGCGTGCCGGTATCCTCGCCGCAGTCCAGCGTTTCGTCGAGCGAGAGGCGGAGCGCCGTGTGCGCTCGATACGGCCGGTGGCCACCGTTGTGCCGTCCACTTTGTTCGTCGCCTCGCCACCCTTGCCGAGACCATCGTCGTACTTGAAGTTGTAGACGATGGTGTGCGCGCCCGGGGCGAGTGCTTCCTTGCCGGCCACGGTGTAGTGGGCGACGCCCGCGAGGTTGTCGCTGAACGTCGGTTTGTCCTTGAGCAAGTACAGGCTAGGGAGATGCAAATTCGGGATTGACGTTGTCAGGTGATCGGGCGGGATTTGTTGACAGAGAAGACGCAGCAAATGCGAGACGGCGTTGTGATTGGACGCTCGGCGGAAGGTGCGTTCGGCACCAGGACTTCACCTGTTTGACCGGTGTCTGTTTTAACGCCTCCTGGAGACGCGATGTGGTCTAGGTTCCCAGCATCGCTCCCAGGCTCAGGAGCAAGGTCGTGATGCCGCTGTTCGATTCTTGACGCTCCAACGTCTTCCGTTTTCCGAACACGGACTCCAAGACTTCCGTGCTCCCAGCCAGTCGCTCGCCCGGTTGAGTTCCGGCACTTTGCGTCTGCACGAACTGGAGGAGTTCCGCTTCCCACTGTTTATGACGCTGCTGGGCAGGACGCCTGCGGAAGTCTGCCGCCAGTTCCACATCGCAGCAGCGCGACAGGCCGTGCGTGCGGACAAACGCCACACGGCAACGCGCCGTTGATTTCCAACGCGACCATTGTCCGATAGCTCGGCGGAACTTTTTCAGCCAACCGTAGCGGACCTTCGCATGCACACTGGCGACGCCACCGCTGGGTCCGCGGTCCAGCAGAACCAAGATCGCTCGACACCAACGCAACAACGCCGCGAGGTTCATGTCGCGGGCCTTCGCACGCAGGCTCGGAGACAGCAAGTACGCATCCGGTGTTTGTTGCAGGCGCGCTTTCGTCTGACTCAGTCGCGTGATCAAGTCCGCCCAGCGAGCATCCGCTTCGAACCGCCGTTTGAGCACGCCGGTTCCGTGATGAGCCGCGTCGTAAACCACCTGCGTCTGAGCGTGCTCCGCTGGCCGAGGGGATGATCGAAATCTGGCAACGTTGGCTTGCCAAGCAGATTCAAAGTCAATCGTTCCTTCCCTCTGAGCAAATTCTCTTGCTCGATGGCATTCCAAGAAATCAGCATCAATGCCAAATGCTCGACGATCACATCCGTGTCGTTCAAGTCATTCACTTGGCTTGCCCCAGCGATGATCTGATTGTCCATCGGTTGAAGCTGCGAGCGTTGCTCGAAGGACGCGCTGATGATTCAGACGAAGCAATCATCCGTCAGCGACTTGAGGTCTATCGTCACGAGACTGCTCCGGTACTCAATTTCTATCCGCCTGCCGTCGTGCATCAGATAGATCCGCTGGGATCACCTGCCGAGGTGCTTCAGCGAATCATGGAATGCTTGACACCGATCATGAACCAATTGGAAGTCGACAAGAACTCGTTCGCGAGAACCCGACTTGAGGTTCTGAGCGCATTCTAATCTAAAGAGTGTTGGCCAATATCGGAGAACCCAAAAGCACCAGAGAACCAATCATCGGTTGCTTTACCCTAAAACGGTTCCTGGCACCTTGTTCTCGCCCGTGACTGCGGAGCGTTCATGACGTCCAAGGGCCAAACAAACCGTTTGCCGACCAGCCCGGTCGGCGGCCCGTCATTCACGAGTTGGCGAATCGCTGGTCGCTGAGAGGCCGTGAAAGTTTCGTGGAGCACGTTTTCAACGTGCTCGAAACCAGGTTGATCGGGCACGTTGGAAACGTGCCCCACGCCATTTCTCCACAAGCTCTGAGCGTTGGTCGAAGGTTCGGTGTTGGCCCCTGTGCCTCCCCTCAATCCTCCGCGCGACCGCTCGCTAAAGAGGCCATTTCCCTTCTAAGAGTCGCGATCGTCGTTCGTGACACGTTTTCAGTAGTTTCTCGGAAATTACGCTCAGAGGTCTATTGCATGTTAGAGCAGGTTCGCAGCATCCTCCCCGACTGCTTCTGCGAAAAAGGATCGCTCCAGCAACTCCAGATAACTCCGCTGATCGCAACACAGTGGTTGGATGCTGTGCCCTGTCGGTGGAGTCCGCAAGAGTCCCTTTTTCGCGTTTCCCATAATGCTGGCTGATCGGCCGTGTTCTCACTGGGCCGAATGCGCTAGGCCGACGTCTCTTCCACTGATCACGAGAATTCTCTGGATCAATCCCATGAATACGAGTCGCGGGAGCGACTTGCCTACGGATCGGACACATGACTTCGCCTGATGCGTCCCCAGCCAACATGGACAGCCCGCCGAGCGCGCCCGCTGGCGAGCCGCTGCGCTCGGTGCATACCGCGTCGTTTGCGGTGTTGCTCGAACAACTGGGGATCTCGTTGTTGGTGTCCACTTATCAAGCCGGCAAGGTCGTCGTGCTGCGGTCGGAGCAAGCCGTGCTCAACACGCACTTCTGCGGGTTCAAGAAGCCGATGGGGATGGCGTTGCGGGAGGATCGCCTGGCGGTGGCGACCGCTCTGGAGATCTGGGAGTACGACAATCTCCCGGCCGTCGCCCGGCGATTGGAACCGGTGGGCCGGCATGATGCCTGCTTCTTGCCGCGCCGAGCGCATGTCACGGGCAATGTCCAAACTCACGAGCTGGCTTGGGTGGGTGAGGAGCTGTGGTTCGTCAACACGCGGTTTTCGTGCCTCTGTACGTTGGATGACCGGCACAACTTCGTGCCGCGTTGGAAGCCGGAGTTCATTTCCCAGATCGCTCCCGAGGATCGCTGTCATCTGAATGGTCTGGGTTGTACGAGGGCCGGCCTCGGTTTGTGACGGCGTTGGGAACGACGGACACGGCCGGCGCTTGGCGCGAGCACAAACGGGATGGCGGCGTGTTGATCGACATCGCGACCAACGAGGTCTTGTTGTTGGGACTGTCGATGCCGCATTCGCCGCGCTGGTACGACGGTCGGCTGTGGGTGCTCAATTCGGGCGAAGGCCAAATCGGCTATGTCTCGTTGAACGATGCCCAGGGAGAGGATGCCACACCCCCCACCGAGCTTGTCTCGGTGGATCAGGGCTTTTGCACTACGGGCGTAGTGCAAAGGCCCCAAAACCACCGAGACAAGCTCGGTGGGGTTTGTGCCATCCTCCCCGGTGCGCGGTTCAACAACTCGTACCAGCCGTTGGCCGAGCTGCCGGGCTTCACGCGAGGCTTGGATTTCTTTGGCCGCTACGCCTTTGTCGGACTGTCGCAGGTTCGCGAGTCCGCTGTGTTCAGTGGCATTCAGATCGCCGAACGTCCGCAGGCCGAGCGTTGTTGTGGTGTGTGGGTCATCGACATTGTCACGGGCGAGATCGTCGCCTGGGTGAAGTTTGAAGACGCCCTGCAAGAAATCTTCGCGGTATGCGTCGTTCCGAATCGACGTTGGCCAGAAATCACCAACACGAACATCGGGCTGATCTCGAACTCGTTCGTCCTGCCCGACGAAGTCCTCGACACCGTCCCGTCCGAATTGCTGAAACGAGTCGCTCCGTCGGAGCTACCGAATTGGCGAGCCGGGCGGCGTCAGCCCAATGGCACTTACTTTAAAAGACACTTGAGTTTGGCACGGCGTTTGCGCCCGGGAGAAAGACCTCTTGGAAGGGAGTCATTCTGGCATGGCGGCGAGAAAAAAGGTTGAGGTTGAGGTCGATCCTGCGCGGGATGCG
>JAPLNX010000258.1 GCA_026400935.1 Planctomycetia bacterium
GCCTTGCCTCGTTTGTAGAGTTGCGTGTGAGGCTCGAAGAGACTGAACAGCTTCTCGTTGTTGGGCACCTTCTCCCCTTTGATCACGCGGCGGCGAGCCACCTCGCGCACCTGCTGCGTGCGTGCGATGAACGTCTCCAGCGTCGTGAGTTCCAGCAGTTCGTTGCTCACGTTCTCGTTGCTGACTTGATCGGCGTGACGAGCGGGGGTGTCGCTCTTGAGTGTGGCGAGAAGTTCCTTCGCGCGATGCATCACTCGCCCGCTCTTCTTCAGTAGTTTGACATACTCGGTCTTCAACCGCTTTTGATAGTTCGGGCCTTTCTTGGCCGCGATGCGGGCGATTTGTCGCGCCACACTCTTCACCGTCTTGAGCAGATGCGCGTGCTGTCGCCAACCGCTCAGCCCGCGAGACGTCGCCTGCGGTTCGCTCAGTTCGATGATCTTGCGAATGCCATCCACGATCAGCGAACTGTCCGTGGGATAATGAATGTTAGTCTCAACCACGAACGAGTCCGCACGCATCCTCTTGACCGCATCGGGAACCAGCGTGTGTCCCTCGCTGACGATGAGCTGACTGATGCTCTCAACCGTCGCCGGTTGCAGCAGACAGACGTTGTCGCGAATCCGTTTCCACGAGAACTGTGTCTCGTCGAACTCCCCGATTTCCATGATCGACCGCAGCGTGCGATGGTTCTCGGCGAGGTCATGCAGCTTGTCGTAATTCAGATCGCACCCCAGCCGCACCGCCGCCAACACCAGGATGCACCAATAACTCAGTCCTTCGCGGCCACGATCGGATCGCGACTTGGCCGAGACATCGCGTTCGACCAACTTCAGAATCGCATCGCGGACTTTGGGCGTCGCGTAGACCTGCTGTAAGCCCTTTGGGCGTCGCGTAGACCTGCTGTAAGCCGCGCAGAATCGGGATCAACTCATCCCGACAATTGAGATTCAACTCCACCCGCGACACACTGCCGCCGTCCAACCGCCACTGCCGCTCAATCGCTTGGCGCATCCGTTCGCTCCTCGAAGATGACTTGGTAGAAATTCGATTGCGTCGGCGTGTGTTACGCCTTTTTGAACCAAACCGATTCATCTTCGAGGCTTTTTTTTCAAAGTTCCTTCGTGACCTCTCGCCTCAAACCCAATTTCGGACGGACACTAGCTATTTCAATTTGATGTCATTCATTGAAGACATCTCGTTTTTATGTACGCATGAAAAAAGCCTGCGGTAAATCACTACCGCAGGCCCGATTCCAGTTCGCATTCAAACGCAAGCCTAAAGTTTTCCAGCCATACGCGTTGCGATTTCCTTAATCTTCGCGGGATCTTGAACACCCGAAAGCTCCGTGAAGTCTTTCGTCAAATCGTCTGCAAGTTTCGCATCACTGGGGCGGACAGCCTTATCGATCGACTCCTTCACGCCCATCAAGGCGCTGCCGCCAACTCCACTCTGCGCTAGGCCTTGGAGCATCTTTTTCAAATCCTCCTTGGCTCCAACCGTCTTATCTTCTACTGGATTCTTCGTATTCACTGGCGGTTCACTTTGTCCGCAACCAGACAGCAATAGACCGAACAGCAGCAGCATTACGTTAATTGGCTTCATTGGTCAGTTCCTCAACTTCAAACGTGATTCAATTAAAACAAAAAAGCCCTTCGAGAATCTCTCGAAGGGCCACATTAAAGTGCAAACGACTAGAATTCGCCTACCACACGCCTATCGTTTCTGCCACCAATCGACCAATAAATATCGTAATTGATGTTATTGTTAATTGATCGAGTTGTACCGTCTCCCATCAACGCATGTACCGACCCAGTATGCCGACTACGCGCCGCAATCATACCAAAGGCGTCAGGGTCACATCCAGAGCAACCGTGAGCAGTGCAGTTTGGGACGGGCGAATTGGGCATCAAAAGCGTGTTAAATAGAGTCATACCATGCAAGCCTCGGTGCCACCAACGACCGCTGTTGAGCGTCCCCGGTATTGAAGGGTTAGTCAATGTAGCAGAACAGCTTGCGTACCATCCGTCTACAACAGTCTTGGTTGGAAACGCATACTGGCCAGCCGCAGGCGCAAAACCCGGCTGTCGAATTCTCGACAAATCTACTGTTCCTGACGAATTACCAGAGACAATATTTTCGCTCATCGCAATCGTATAGGCAGTTCCATCCCTAATGTCTGCAATGCTTACAGTAACCCCCCCCAAGTTAAACATGCCGTTTTGCTCACTGCTGGCAATATTCCATCCAACGTTTGTGCCCTCACAGTATACGTAATTTGACGGCGCGTCACCATTTGCTGGGAGTTCGTCAGACGGACAGACGAACGCAGGCAATTTCGCCGCATTCGCAATGCCGTACATCGTTCCGTTGGTTGCATCCCTGTTTGTTCCAGGACCAAATGCTTGAGCTTGGTAGTTTTGATAAAGTGCTTTTTGATCCATGTAGGGGAGCAAAACCGTCGTGGCGCTGTGATTCCGCCAGTCGAAATTTCCATACCCTTGGTTCATGAAGTTACCACGCGGAAACATCTTCGCGCTCTCATGATACGAATGCAGTGCAATACCAAATTGCTTCAAGTTGTTCTTGCACTGTGAGCGTCGGGCGGCTTCGCGTGCTTGTTGCACTGCTGGCAACAACAAAGCAATCAAGATCGCAATAATTGCGATGACTACCAACAACTCGATCAGCGTGAAACCAGCACGCTTGATTAATTTTCTAGACATTTCTGAGACCTCCCTAGAATTAACTTAAAATAAATCAATGAGCCGGAAACTCTAGCTCAACCACTTGCTGGTGGCAAACACGAAACCCCAAAATTCCGGCGTCATCTATCGTCCGTGTATAGGCAGCCTGTCGACGTTACGCAAGATCGTTTGAGAATCGTTTGAAGTTTCCTCGTAATTACCACGTTTTATGCGTTCTTGTGAGCGTCCACAGGATCAGTCGAGCGAGTCCGCGGCGTGCGTTATCGCACAGGTGGCTTCCCCTCAAGTACAGTCGGTGGTGCCAGCGGCCCATCAATTCGCTCACGAGAATGTAACCGTTGCATGAGATCTTTCCTGAATTTGTCTGGTGTGGATGGCACGAGAACGCTCCATTTGAGGTTCAATAACTCGTAAAATTGCCGATCAAATCTTGTGTCGTCGTCGTTTGTCTCACCATCCACGAGTGTGCCGTTTACTCCTATCATTGGCCTCGTACGCGAGTTTCCCACGACAATACCAATGGATACGCCGTTGAACTCCAACGGTCGCTCTAGGTGACATGGCGACTTACGCCTGAGAATCCGGCACCACCTTTTATTCTTATTCAACTCCAAGAATCACGCGTAGGAGCAGCGAGCCAGCATGAACAAGTCTTGTGAGAACTTTGGGCGTGGAACACTCTTGGTGATCGCGATCTTGATCACAGTTTTGGCCGCACCAGCGAATGCTGCGGAGAAGGCTATTGGCTCGATCATCGGGCTTATCGATCAAGCGGCGAAGATTATCTCGGTCAAAGCTATGAATCGGGAGAGCGGAAAATCGTTTGTGGGCATCGTGGATGTGTCCGGTAAGAAAATCACGGTGCCGGCTTTGCCCATTGAGGCGACGTATGACCTGCTTATTGAGGCGCAGGATCAAA
>JAPLNX010000262.1 GCA_026400935.1 Planctomycetia bacterium
CAAGCTGAAGCGCTTCCCGTTCCTCGTCCGTCAATCGAACCACATACTTCTTGTGCATAGCCCACCTCCTTGTGGTCCACGCAGGATCGTCGAATTTTCGATAATCTCCAACCCGAAGTTTTAGTCGTGACGCGGCACTAGTCCAGGTTGGCGACTAACAAAAAAGTAGCCACGTTCAAATGAACGTGGCCACCGAGAAACTCAATTCAGAACGAGCGCCAACTAATCCAACCGATAGCCTTCCGGGTACTTCGGCTTAATCAGGTCTGCGACGCGTGGCGTCTTGAGGGCCGCGAGGTTGGTGACCTTGAGAGCCTTGGCGTCCCATTCGACCTTCTCGCCCCATTCGCCCATGGAGCCGTCGGCTCCACCGGTGGCAGCGGCCCAGACGGCGAGGTTGCCGAGGAGGATCGTTTCGGTGAGCGGGCCGGCTCGGTCGACGAAGTTGGACTTCGCGATCTTCGGATCGTTGGCTCGCTTGGCTCGGAACAACTCATACATGTTGTTGAGGTCGTTGTTCCCTTTGTTCTCGGCCTTCTCGTAATCGACTTTGACCTTCTCGACACGCTTCAGTTCGTAGTTACCGCAGTAATCATCGGTGCTGTAGAAGGTCCCCTTCTCGCCAACGATCATAACGCCGCTGTCAGAGACCTTCGTGATGCCGTGCTTCTCGAAGACTTCCATCGGAGGCTTATTCCCCTTGCGGTCGTACCACCAGAACGGAATCGCTGGGCGTTCCGATGTTTCTGGGAACTCGAACTTAATGACCGCGCTGGCCGGGAAGCTGTCGAAGTCATGACCGGTCGACTTGGCAACAACCGAGATCGGATCGCGCAGTCCGCAGGAAGCGAACGGGACGGTCAACTGATGGCAGGCCATGTCGCCCAACGCGCCGCTACCGAAATCCCACCAGCCACGCCATTGGAATGTGTGGTAGATACCGGGCCAGAATTCGCGTTGTGGAGCCACACCGATCCAGTTCTTCCAATCAACTCGTTCCATCGCCTTGGCGATTTCTTCCTTCTTCTTCGCGACGAGCTTGTCAGCATTTTCGGCGTCGTCCTTCTTGGCCTGTTCCGCGAACTTGTCCAAAGTCATGCGACGACCGGGGCCTTGAGCCCAGACCGGTCGGTTCGACCACGCGTAGACTTCCTTCAGCGTTCCGAGCACACCCGACTTGATCTGAGCGATCGCTTCGCGCGATGAGTCGAGCGCGGTTCCTTGATTGCCCATTTGAGTACAGACACCGGTTTCTTTAGCGACAGTCGCCATCAATCGGGCTTCGTATATCGTGCGTGTCAGCGGCTTCTGCGTGTAGCAACTGATCCCCAATCGCATGGCTTCCAACGTCGCCGGTGCGTGCATGTGGTCCGGAGTGCTGATCGTGCAGATGTCGATCTTCTTGCCGTATTTGGCGAGCAACTCGCGGTAGTCGGTGAACTTCTCGGCGTTCTGGAACTTGCCGGACTTTCCTTTGCTTTCGAGCGTGTTTCGGTCCACGTCACAAATCGCGACGACGTTACCAAACTGCGACGCATGGTCGGAGTCGCTGCCCCCTTTGCCACCGACGCCGATGCTGGCAACGTTGATTTCCTCGTTGGCGGAGAGAGCTTGTTTTGAAAAGGCGACTCCGTGACCGACATACGCGCCAACGCTGGCAACGGTCACGTTCTTCATAAAATCACGACGGGTCGAAGGCTTGCGCATACCCAGAGTTCCTCGCTGAAAGTGAAAATGAATCCCGGAAACCAAACGGGCGAAGACATTACCTTTCACCCAGAGGCTTCGCAATCAACGCACGTTGATCGGTCGTGAGCGTCGTGTAAGCGGCCTACGTGCTTCGGACCTGCCAGAAAGATCACAGGCGAGCAGCTTGTGCGACGTTCGCTAGCTCTTGTCGATATTAGCGGCGGCGAGCACTCGAGTCCCAACTCGCTCGCCAGCAACGGCTCGTTCAACGTTGCCGAGTTTCTTGTAGTTGAACACGACGATCGGAATGTTGTGTTCCATGCAATGATGAATGGCGGTGGCATCCATCACCTTGAGGTTTTGTCGCAAGAAGTCTTGGTAAGAAATTTCCGAATAGCGAACCGCGTGCGGATTCTTTTCCGGATCTTCCGAGTAGATGCCATCAACCTTCGTCGCCTTGAGCAGCACGTCGGCTTCGATCTCACGAGCACGCAACGCGGCGGCTGTATCGGTTGTCACAAACGGGCTGCCAGTTCCAGCCGCTAAGACGACAACTCGCCCCTTTTCCAGATGACGAATACAGCGTCGGCGAATGAACGGTTCCGCCACTCGCTCCATTTGAATTGCCGTTTGCAAACGTGTTTCTACCCCTGCATTCTCCAGAGCATCTTGCAACGCGAGCCCGTTAATCACGGTCCCCAGCATCCCCATGTAATGAGCAGTGGGTGTCTTGATCGCCGCACTGACGGCTGCAAATTCTTTGCCTCGCAGAATGTTCCCGCCACCACAAACGATCGCGAGTTGCACTCCCTGATCAACGACTCGCTTGATCTGTTGGCACATGGTCGTGATCTCGTCCATGTGAATTCCGGTCTCGCCCGGACGACAGAAACTTTGGCCGCTGATCTTTAACAAGACGCGCTTGTAGGGACGGTTGTCGGACATGGAGGCCACCTGGAAATGAAGAGGGAAAAATTGATCGTTGGTTATTGGTCGTTGATCATTGTGCATTCGAAAATAACAAAATATCCGACGAACAATAACTAATGATTCACTCGTTTCTCGCACAAAAATGCTGAATCAAAGAAAACAGGAGGCGCATGGGCCTCCTGTTCGCTGACTTTGATTGTTGCCGTCTTTAGACGGCAACGTCGAACTAGCGGCCAATCACCCAGCGCGTGAAGTTCACAGCCTTCAAGCCGGATTCAGCCAATGCTTGGCTGACAGTCTTTGACTGCTCCTTCGCGAACGGCTGAGAAACCAGCACCCCCTGGTCGTTGTAGAAAACATTCATTTGGCCATCGACGATCTTCTCGATGATGTTGTCTGGCTTACCCGACTTTTTGGCCTCGCTTCGCAAGCGATCTCGCTCAGCGTTGACGGCTTCTGCTGGCAGTTGATCGGGCAGAGTAGTCGCTGGTTTCATGGCCGCAATGTGCATCGCCACGTCACGCAAAACAGGAGCAGACTTATTCTCGCCAGCGGCTTGAAACAACACCCCTTGCTTGCCGTCGTGATGCACGTATCCGCCAACCGGACCGGCAACGCGAACGATTCTGGAGAGCACGATCTTCTCGCGGATCGAGTTGACCACGTCTTCGTAGAGGTTACTTAGCGTCCTAGCCGGAGCTTCTGGTGCTGGTTGAGTAAGCAATGCTTCCGGTGAATCCGCTCCGGGGCCGTTCAACAATTGCAAAGCGCATTGTCGAGCGAGTGAGACGAATGCTTCCGCTCCGGCCACTGGTGCCGATTCGCATTGCAATTCGATCATCACCGCTTCGGAACCATCGGCCTTCATCTCGACGACGATTTTGCCTTCCGAAGTTGCGTTGTCGGCTCGTTTGAGCATCACCTTCTTGAATTTGCTCTTCAGAATCTCGATCGCCTTGTCCTGATCGCCACCCGCCTCGGTCAGGGCCTGCTTGCAATCCATCAATGGCAAAGTAGTCAGTTCGCGCAGCGCCTTGACGGAAGCCGCAGAAATATCAGCCATAACATTTCCTCCTCAAAATCGAAAAGCGGTGATGGCTCCAGCCATCACCGCAAGTTATTGATCACAAACTGTTGCACGTCATTAGTGCGAATCAGCAGAAACTAGCACTTCGTCGTCATTAAGTTTTAGAGTAGCTGCAAAAGTTCAGGCATCTGAAGTCTTGCGACTTCAGCTACCCCAAAATCAAGCCTTGACGAACCACTAGCGTGACGGAACAGCTTTCGGCTCTTCCGCCATGCTGTCCTTGTTCGACCCATCCGGCGTCCCCCTGCCCGCTTGAACTGCTTCCGAAAGGTGTTGCAGCACCAATCGAATCGAGCGGATGCTGTCGTCGTTGCCTGGAATTGGCAGATCGACCAAGTCGGGGTTGCTGTCGGTATCGATCAGCGACACGACCTTAATCTTCATGATCGCACATTCCTTCACACAGTTATGCTCCTTAGTGGGGTCAATTACGACCACCGCTTCGGGCATACGGTTGAGGGTGCGCATCCCGTTCAGGTTGCGAAAAATCTTTTCGCGTTCGCGACCGAGCGTCGACTGCATTTTCTTCGAGTACGAATTGATCTCGCCGGTGGTCACGAGGTTTTCGAGTTCTTCCAACCGCTTCAGGCGATTGCGAATCGTCCGGAAGTTGGTGAACGTGCCGCCGAGCCAGCGCTCAGAAACGAAGGGCATCCCGCAGGCTTGAGCCGCTTCGATGATCGGGTTTTGAGCTTGTCGCTTCGTGCCGACAAAGAGGATCAAACTCCCTTGAGACGAGACCTTTTCGAGGTATTTCTTCGCTCGCAAGAGTCCGCGGACGGTCTCTTTGATATCGATGATGTGAATCTGGTTTCGTTTGCCGTAAATGTACGGCCTCATTTTCGGGTTCCACTTGCTGGTGCGATGCCCGAAGTGAACTCCAGCTTCCAGAATGTCTTTAACAACAATATTCGACACGTTTTCCTCGGCTCCTTTCCACTTCTCACGGCAAACCACTTCGTCCGAAAGATCGGAAATCGAGGGCCGCCGTTGCGAGAAGCACACTCTCTCTTGGAGAGCGTTCGAAAGATTTCAAAAGGCCACAATTAACCTGACGAGACTCACAACGAGCTCAGTTCAAGGGGCGGAATGGTACTGGTCACTCGGAAAACCGTCAAACCACGGCGGTGAGGATACAAATTAAGATCAATGCGGATAGGGGTAGGAACGACCGATTGAGTTCGGTCGCTCCTCCCTCCAAACCGGACGGGCGGGTTTCCCGCATCCGGCTTTCCAGTTGATGGTTTACCTGAGACAGGATTGACAGGATTGACAGGCCAATTGATGGGCGTGGC
>JAPLNX010000225.1 GCA_026400935.1 Planctomycetia bacterium
CCATGCACGTCGGTCAAACGGAAATCGCGGCCTTGGAAGCGGTAGGTTAGCTTGGTGTGGTCGAAGCCGAGCAGGTGCAGGATCGTGGCATGCAGGTCGTGGACGTGGACCTTGTCAGTCGTCGCGTTGAAGCCGAACTCGTCGGACTCGCCGAGCGTTGTTCCCGGCTTCACGCCGCCGCCGGCCAGCCACATGGAGAAACAATTCGGGTGATGGTCGCGGCCGTCGTTGCCTCCTTGAACCATCGGAGTGCGGCCGAACTCGCCGCCCCAGATGACCAGCGTGTCGTCGAGCAGGCCGCGTTGCTTGAGGTCGCGCAACAGCGCGGCGGTTGGTTTGTCGGTCGCGCCGCATTGCTCTTTGAGTCCACCGACTAGGCCGCCGTGATGATCCCATGCCTCGTGGAAGAGTTGCACGCAGCGGACACCACGCTCGATCAATCGCCGAGCCAGCAGGCAGTTGTTCGCGAAGCTCGGCTTGCCCGGTTCCGCGCCGTACATCTCCAGGATGTGTTTGGGTTCGTTGGTGATGTCCATCAACTCCGGCGCGCTGGTCTGCATCCGCGCGGCCATCTCGAAGGCACTGATCCGCGCGGCGATCTCTGGGTCGCCGACCACGCCGAGCCGCAGCTCATTCAACTGCCGCAGCGTGTCGAGCGATTCGCGGTTCGTCTGCGAGTCGATACCACGCGGGTTGTCGAGAAATAGCACCGGTTCGCCCGACGACCGGAACAGCACCCCGCTGTTGACCGTCGGCAAAAAGCCGTTGCCCCAGTTTGATTGCCCACCGCTCGGCCCCTTCTTGCCCGATGAGAAGACGATGAAGCCGGGCAAGTCTTGAGCCTCGCTCCCCAGGCCGTACATCGTCCATGCGCCGAGGCTCGGCCGGCCGAACTGTTGGGCTCCGGTATTCATCATGATCTGGCCGGGAGCATGATTGAACGCGTCCGTAACCATCGACTTCACGATCGCGATGTCATCGACGACCCCGGCGAGATGCGGCAGCAACTCGGACAACTCCGCCCCACAATCGCCGTGTCGAGCGAACTTGAACTTCGGCCCCAGCAACGTCGAGTTCGGATTGATGAACGCCGCTCGATAATTCTTGATGAGCTCCGGCGGCGGCAATTTGCCGTCCCACTTGGCCAACTCCGGCTTATTGTCAAACAGCTCCAAATGCGAAGGCGCTCCGGCCATGAAGAGGTAAATGACTCGCTTGGCCTTCGGAGCGAAATGCGGCTGGCGACCTGCCGTTGGACTACCGATCGTTGTTGTCGCCCCCATTGCCTGTTGATCCGCGAACAACGACGCCAGAGACGCGGTTGCTAATCCAACTCCACAATCCTTGAAGAACCAACGGCGAGCGATTTGAGTTCTGCAAGATTCATTCAATCGACTTGAGCCATCCATCTTTGAGCCCCGTATAAACCAAAGCAGAGAACCAAACAAATGCCGCCATGATGGAAACCAACAAGCCGCGCAAAACCGAACTCGGCTGGAACTTCCACGCTATCGTATGCTCGCCCGTCGGGACATCAACGCCGCGATACATCCCCTCGGCGCGATGAGCTTCAGCAGGTTGGCCGTCGATCGAGACTTCCCAACCGGGATAAAACAGATCGGTGAGGATGACTTCGCCGCCGTTCGTTGAGTTGGCTTGCAGTGTGACTTGATTCGCACGGTAATCGGTGACTCGAACAGTGCAACCTGTGGAAGGATTCGCGAAGCGCACGCGGCCCGGAGCGTCACGCAGTTGGTACAACAACAGTGGCTCGTTCGGGGAGCGGCCCCAAGCGGGATGGATCAGTGGATCATAGCCGCGCCAGACAAGTTGGACTGGCCAACGCGCTGAGTTCAGCGGTTCGAAACGCAGCAAGTGCGTGACTCCCGCCTTTCGCAACCACGCCACTTGATCGGCGATCGACTGCGGATCAGCACTCTCTGTCGGCATGATCAATTTGGGATCGAAGTATTCGCGCGGTGCGAGTCCCAAGTACTGCGGCGTGGCCGAGAAGCCGGTCAGTGTTGGCAGATTCGGGCCGGGTGCGAACAACCTCACGGGTTGCGGAACCGCAGCCAAGACGCGGCGAATCTCGCTTTGCGAACGATGTGCAATCGGCGGGTCTTCCAGCGGAAAAGCGTTCGTGACCCACTGACTCACGATCCACAGATCGAACACCGCGACACCGAATATCAAAGCAATGAATAAACCAAGCCCAGCTGAGAATGGCACAAACCCCACCGAGCTTGCCTCGGTGGGAACGGGCCTCTGCACTACTGCCGATCTCTCCTGATCCACATTGGGCATAGTGAAAATGCCCAAAATCCACTGAGACAAGCCCAACGGGGAGGGTGTCGGTTTTCCCTGAGCCGCGCTGGCAATTGTCATGGCTCGCGACAGAAAGGCTGACACGACGAAGTCCATCGCCGCCGCCGACATCAACGCCAAGCCCAACGAGGCAGCCAATCCGTAACGTCCCAAGCCCGAAAAGAAGTTGAAGCCGGGGAGATAACGGATCAACGGCAAAAAAACTCCCGTCGCCAACAAAATCATGAACACGCTGAGCAACGCCCAGAGCATCCAGATTCTCCGTGTCGATGACTCACGAAACCGCCGCATGACCGCCGCCGCGAGCAACAGCAACCAGGGTATCAAGCCCACATAGAGATGAGCCTCCGTTTTGTTCGTCGCCGAGTCGATCGAAAACGCTCGCAGCGCTTGAATGGCTCTGTCGGTATCGACGTCGGGCGCATACCACATCCAAGGCAGAAACATCTGCGACAAATACAACGGCGGGATGTGACCAAAGCCCATGTCTGGGGTGAGGCGTTGACTGACTTGCTTCAATTCCCATGTCGGCCACAACTGCACTGCCGCGAGCAAGAATCCCCAGCACACACTTCCTGCGAACCAAGCCAATACGCGCGGCTTGCGAGCGAGCACCGATTCGGCCAACAGTTCGGTCGAGAACCACAATCGAGCGGGCACATACACGGCCAAGGTCAGCAGTGTCACCCACGCCAAATTGAAATGTCCCGCCAACAGATGCAAGCCGAGACCCGCGCTCAGGAGTAAGAGATATCGCCACCGTCCTTCTTGCAGAAATGATTCCGCGTTCCAAAGCCCCCACACGAAATACAAGCCGCCGACGATGGCCCATTCCAAACTGGCTCGTGGCGGAAACCAACCATACGTGTAAATCATCGCAGCCAAAAGGCTGCTCAACATCGACAACCGCAACCGGCGAGCCAGCCAATAGGCCACCACAAATGTCGCGATGTAATGGGCTAAGTGGCTGATGTTGTAAGCCAAGTTCGCATCGAAGAACCGATACAGCACCACGTTCGACGGATAGAACGCACCGGTCTGACTCTCACCCACTAGCGGATAACCGTGTCCGGCCAGCGAATTCCAAAGCGGAAACTCGCCCGCTTGCAGCCGTTCTGCATACCACACCTTCTGCGGCAGAAAATAAGTATAGAGGTCACCGCCTATGAACCCTCCTCCGGTCCACAGCTTCGACCAAAACAGAACCGACAACAAAATTGCCGTAGCGAATGGAATGACCGCAAAGAAAAGTCGCATGAAGTCGGGATTCCAATTGTTTCCTGTAGCGCACGCGGCCCGCGTGCCACATTGCGGCTTCGCCAAGTTACTTCTCTTCACCCACAATCCGCACGCGGTCGTTGTAGGTCAACAATTCCCAATAGCGTTCCGCCAGGTTCAAGTTCATCCCACGAAAATTTCCATACGGATTCGGGAATGTCTCTTCGAACAATTTGCGGCCGGTCTGCTTATCGAGCAACAGCAGGTTTGATGTGACCTGCTGATTGAATTGATTGATCTGCCCGAAGCGAGGTTGTCGCTGATCAGCACGCCGCGAAGAAAAGAACAATACAGGGGACGCAGCGAATTGTTGGATGACCAGATTTTGATTCTCCACTTTTTGCTGCCATAGCTCGCCACCTACGCGACGATCGAAGGCGTAAATCGTTCCGTTGGCGGGGATCGACAGATTGTCGTTGTTGGCGTTTTGCTGGTCCGCTGCGACGACCACGAACAGGCGATCGCGGTCGGCAACGACAGATCGCCGTTGATTACGCCCTGTCGAATCACTCGCTTTCACGCTTCCCATTTTTCGCTGTTCCCCCGTGTCGAGATCGGTCAGTTTCAAACTGTGATCGACTCCCAACGTGACCAGCGTTTGCACGTCGAGCCAAGTGAATTGGTCGGTCACGGCAAAGTGCTGTTTCCAAATAGAGGCTCGACGCAACGGGTTCCAACGTTCGACCGCCACTTCTGCCTTGTCGTTTTGATTCGTTCGCGTGACCACAATCAAATCGCCACCGAGCGATATTTTTGAATTTTGAAAATTCGTTCGCGTTGTTTCATCGAGCGGTAGTTCGCTCCCATCGTGCGATCGCAGCAGCAACCCGTTCGGCCACTTCGCCGATGACAAGAAGATCAAATCGCGAGTCACCTGAAACCGCACGTCGTTCGGCACATCGCGCAGCGTCCAACGCCATGTGCCAGTGGCTGCATCCACGACCGTTAGCGATCGGCGACCGCGATACGCCACCAGTTCCGACGAACAGAGTGTCAGCAAACCATTTCGCTGGGCCTCTTCCGACGGGTCAGCCGACCGCGCAACGAACTCATGAGTCAACAACATCGGCACCGGCAACCGGCGGGCCGCTTGTTGCGGGTCAAAATAGTTCGCCCGTGATTCGGTCGGACGAGTCCACATCACTCGCCGATCAATCGGCGACAGCATGTGAAAGACCTCACCATGATAGACCAGCATTTCGTGACCGACTGTGCGGATTGCGACTCCTCCGCCAAACGGTGATGTCGGTTTTTGTCGCAACGGGAGCGACCAAGTTGATTGCTCCTTCTCGTTCCCAGAAACAATCAATCGCTGGGTCGCCATGCCAACTCGCACTCTTGAGCCTCATTCAAATTTTGAGCAGACAGTGCTCGGTCCATGCGAAAATTAAACGTTCCCCAGCTGGGCGTAGACACTGCCGAAGTCGCCAACCTTCCGGCCGCAATCTCTTGACCCACAAATTGGGCTGCCGTCATCTTGTCGGGCAGCGTGACCGCTCCCATCCGTTTCAACCGCTCAGCCGCCTGCGCCGCGTCCTGCTTCAAATTGTGAGCCAAATACAACGCCACCAACCGCTGCCATGCGCGAGCCACTTCGCTCGGATCATCTGCTTCCGTTACTCGCAACAACGCCAATTCCGCCTGCGAGAAATCCTTCTCCGCCACCAGTTCTTCGATCTCTCGCCACCGCAATTCCTGCATCGCTGGATGAAAACCAAAGAGTGCCATCGCCTGTTGTCGCAATTCGCGTGAATCATCCCGTTGTGCCCGGTCTCCGACCGAGTCACTCACCTCTTCCATGATCTGCGATTCGACCGACGCGCGAACTTCCGGCGACATTGCCGTCCAGACTTCCAACAGTTGCCCCGACAACCAGGCCGACAATCGCACGGATCGTTCCGGGATTGTCGGCACAATCATTGTCTGCTCCAAATCGCCACGAGCCATTCCCAGCAACAAGTCCAACGCCTCGACCAACTCGCGCTGTGGCCGATCTCCGATCGCAGCATTCACTGCGACCATCCCATTGCGGCCTCTCAATTCCATCAGTTTGAGTCGTTGCCAAACCAAGCGATCAGCCGCCGAATCAATCAGCCGCTCTAAGTGCAACAGTTCCGCCGAGTGCGCGTCCGGTCGAAACTGAATCATCGTCGTCAGCACTTCGCGGCAGACGTCGCGATATCGTGTTCGTAGTTCCGCTGGCACCAACTCTTCGCGAATTTCTTGCAAGAGCTTCCACGCTCCATCCGAATCTCGGGAGCGCAACAGGATCAACGCTTCTGACATCAATGCCAGCGGGTTATTCGGGGCATCCTTCTTGAGTTTCTGAATCTCTGCCGCAATCGACTCTCGCTGCTCAAAGCAGGAGATACCCGTTGCATGCACCGAGATCAAACCACCGCGGGACATCGACAGATTTCCTAGCAGCGTTTTCGGCGGCCCCCATTGCTTGGAAACCAACGCACCATCTTTTAATCCGATCGTCCACAACTGCCCGCTGCTCAACGGCAGATGCCACTGATCTCCCGCAATACATCCCAGGCCCGACAGAATGCCGTCCCCCAAAGCCACCGGGACATTCCACAGGTCTTTGCCGTCGGCCAACGACAGCGCCACAAATTGATTGTGTCCGACCAACAACACCTTGCCATCAGCCACTCCATTCAAGGCCAGCCAATGACTAGCCTTCGGCTTTGCCCACCGACTCCGACCGTCATGTAACCCCAAACAAATCACGCGTGAGACACTTCCCGACTCGTCCACAACTTCTTGAGGTGTGTAAACGACAGACTCCCCGACAATTACCGGCGTGGCCGTTAACCAACGTTGCCCCCAATTCAACGGAGCGGTCAGTGCTTGGTTTTGCATGCGCCGCCCTGCCCCGTTACTGATTTGCGGTTGCGAATAACGATGCACCCACAGCAATTGGTGCGACGCCCGGTCAACTGCTGTGATCCAACCCACCGTCGTTGGGCAAACGACTACACCATCCGAAATCGCCACCTGAGCCATGAACGAACGCCGCACCGGATCGCGTGAAATGCTCAACTCGGCCAACGCGAGCAGTTGCGACCAACGCGGCTTTCCAGTTGATAATTCCAAGCAATATAAACGTACCTCGCCGTCTCGCTCACCGATCACAAACAAGTCATCACCATCGGGTGTCGCGGCTCCGAAAAAGAATACGCCGGTGAGTTCGGCTTGCAGAGCTTCCGTCGATGTCGCGCCGCCGACCGACCACAAAAACTGACCGTTGTGCAAATCGTAAGAGACTAATCTGTTGCTCGACCAATTCCGTCTCAACGGATCGCGGCGAGCCAAATCTGTATCTGCTCCCCATGCATTGAGCACCGCCGATCCCATAAATGTCTCGTCCTCAACCACGAATAACTGCCGACCATCACTGCTGAGTTGTCCGAAGTTACCATTCAAGAACATCAATTGAGCCAGCCCGTTCTGATCAACACCTTGGCCGCTACCGTCAGTCGTCACACCGAAGCGAGCCCCAGCCCAAACATTGACGTTTACATTGGGCTGCACCGCTACCGTTGTCTTGCTATTCGCCAACGCTTCGGCTGGCCAACGATCTGCGGTTGACCAACGCAGTTCCCCATGTTGCAAATCAAAAACCTGCACGCCGCTGAGTGTCCTCAAGACAACTAAGCCATTGACTAACAACGGCTGACTCACGGTCATTGTCGAGCGATTCACGTCATGCCAATCCTCAACCAGCATTTCGATTTGTTGCTGAATCGGTTGGAATTGTGTGAGCGATTGCGTCCAACGCGGCACCAACAACGGCGTCCCTTTTTCGAACGTCGCGGCTCGATTCGACGCCCCGAAGTACATCGGCCAATCTGCCTGAGGCCGCGTTGCGATCACGTTCGTCTTCAGCAACTTCCACCAATCGCCGACCAAGAGACTCTCACCACCAATCGAAGCTCGCTCGAATTCGTCCACCTTCACTTCATCTTGATTTTTCTCGCCGTCGTTTCCATTCAGCCAGCGATCCGCTTGCGATTCATTCCCTGCCAGCCGCGCTGCCAATGCCGCCCGTAATTGCCAGCGACGATTCTTCGTGACCGGAGCAGCAACGTCCAACAATCGTTGAAACCAAATCGTCGCCAGTTCTGCTTCGGCTCGGTCCAAATGCCGAGCACCCAGACAGTCTGCGGCCAACTGCCCCGCGTCGGTCCACAAGAACCGCAGCGCCACATTCGCGACCTGATCCACACGCCCCGCATGCGTCGCTTCGTCGAGCCGTCGTCGAGCCTCCGCCTCCCAACGTTGCCGAAATGTCTGCACGATCTCTGCCGGGAACTTCCGCATCAGCCGCAACGCCCTTTCGCGAACTGACAACCAACCTTCGCCTGTCGATCGCTCAACGCCGTCTTGGTCCTGGTTCAATACTGTCTGCAAGAGATCCAATGCGTTCGACCAATCCCCCTTCTCGATCGCCGCCGCCGTTTTCTTCAACAAGTCCGCTTGCTTGCGATCCTTCGGTGCTCTCGCATCAATATGATCACGTGCGTCTGGGTCCGGGGTCTTGTCTGACCTCCCATTCGGGCCAACGTCGCCCGGTGCAAACGGCGTTGTCTTGAGGACTGGCGGTGGAGGCTTTGGTCCCAACTGCTGAAATAATTTCTGCAGCGGATTCTCAATCAACGGCTTCGGCTTTTCCGGCGCACTTGGCTTCGGTGTTTCGTTGTCGTCAGCCACACCCAAAGCGCTGACGCTCAACGTCAGACACCAACCAGTCAATATCATGCGCCACTGCATCATCTTGCTCCCAAGAACATGCCAGTTCCCCAAACGGCAACGAAGTATAGCGAGCACATCACCAAGTGACGCCTTCACCAGACCTCCAACAATGCATCGCCCGCCCTCTCTACGTGTTCATCATTTGCCTCCATTATTCCTCTTGTATCATTCATGATCCGCCCCTCGCTCAACGTGCATGCGAGTAGTCCTGATGCGATGAACGAGGCAGCGCCGCTTGGCGTTCACAACCGAGGTCCCTAGATTACGCCCCCTTGTTGACTGCTGATCGAGAAACACTGCTCGGCGGCTTAATGAGTTGTGACCGTTGCCCTCATCTCTGGCGTAGAACACGAACATGATTGTTAGCTGGAATTGGTTGAATGATTACGTCGCTCTTGATTCTCCTGTCACAACAGTGGCAGAGCGATTGATGATGACGGGACTCAATCTGGAGTCGATCGAAGAGCGGTCGGGTGATCATGCCGTTGATCTGGAGGTGACTAGCAACCGCCCGGATTGTCTTGGCCATATCGGTGTCGCTCGTGAGGCAAGCGTGTTGTTTGGTAAGCCGCTCTCGATTCCGGCAGCGACGGTGAAAACCAACGGGGTGCCGATTGATAAAGTAACGTCAGTCTCGATTGAGTGCCCCGACCTTTGCCCCAGATATGTCGCGCGCGTCATTCGTGGCGTGAAGATTGGACCGAGTCCCGCGTGGCTTAAAGATCGACTGGAAGCAATCGGCATTACGCCGATCAACAACGTCGTGGATGTCACCAACTATTGTCTGATGGAGTGCGGTCAGCCGTTTCACACATTCGATTTCGACAAACTGCGGGGCGGTCGCATCGTCGTCCGCCGTGCGAAATCAGGTGAGAAAATCAAAGCGATTGATCACAACGAATACACTCCGACGACAGAAATGTGCCTGATTTGCGATGCCGAACGTCCGGTCGCGGTGGCTGGTGTGATGGGCGGATCCGAGACCGAGATCAGCGGTTCGACTACGAACTTGCTCATTGAAGTGGCCGACTTTTCGTCGATGTCGATTCGCGCAACTGCTCGCAAGCTCAATCTGCATAGCCCATCGTCGTACCGGTTTGAACGTGGTATCGACTCCGTTCAAATGGACTGGGCCTCACGTCGTTGCTGTGAATTGATCCTACAAGTCGCAGGGGGCGAGTTACTTGACGGCTCGATTTGGGCGGGAGAGCCAGCGATTGCCGATCGTCCTGCCGTTTCGTTGAGGTCGTCGCAAACTCGTCGCATCTTGGGAATCGATGTTCCGAAAGAGGAATCGCATCGCATTCTTGTGGAGTTAGGGCTTAAGCCAACGGCCGACCAAGCGGACGATGACGGGACTCGCCATTACGTTCCGCCGAGTTGGCGACGCGATTTATCTCGTGAGATTGATCTCATCGAAGAGATCGCTCGCATTCACGGTTATGAGAACATTCCGGAAGACGCCTTCGTGCCGTTGTCGCTCAGCGAGAAGACATTGCCAGAGCGTGTGGCTGATCGAATTCGAGACACGCTGACGGCAGCCGGTTTCTTTGAGGCAATCACGCTGTCGTTTGTCAGTAAAGAGCTGGCCGATTTGATTCCATCGACAGCCAAGACTCGCCTGAGCGTTGATCATTCTTCACGGCGTCAGGAGAACGTCTTGCGACAAAGTCTAATTCCGAGCTTGCTCGTCGTCCGTCGCGACAATGAGCGCTATGGCAACTTTCAGACTCGCTTGTTTGAGATCGCCAGCGTTTATCTCGCGGCTACGCCGGGCGACCCAACAGCGGAGCCACGCCGTTTGGGGCTTGTCAGCGGGCAGACCTTTGTCGAATTCAAGGGGACACTGGAAACGCTCGCTTGCCGCATCAACCCGCATGTTGTCGTCACCGTTCGTTCGAGTGATATGGCCTGCTTTGTTCCAGGACGCGGAGCCGAATTGTTGCTCAACGGAAAACTATGGGGCTGGGTGGGCGAACTGTCGCGCGACGTCTCCGATAAATTGGACTTGCGTGACACTGTGATTGCTGCGGAACTCGATCTCGCCCTGCTCGAAGAATTGGCGAACTTCGTCCCCACATTCGCAGAGCTACCACGTTTTCCAAGTATCTCTCGCGATCTTAATTTCGTTTTGGATGAAACGACGACGTGGGAGCAACTCGTCGAAGTCGCACGAGCAGCCGCTGGCCCGACCTACGATGCGTCGTTGTTCGGCGGCCAGTATCGCGGCCAACAGATCCCGGCCAGCAAAAAATCCTACATCCTCACCGTCTCCTTCCGAGCACCCGACCGAACCCTGACGAGTGACGAGGTCGATACCGCCGTGAAGTCAATCATCGCGGCCTGCTCTACAAAGTTGGGCGCAACCCTCAGGTGATTCTTCTTGGCCGAAATCGAATATCACTGATCACGATGTCCGAATCACACAGACAACAGCCGCTGTAGCCGTTCATAGAATGCTCCTTTCCGCTTGCAAGCGGCGAAGGCCCGACCACTTCGATCATCGGCATCATTTTCGATCCTGACGAATTCCGGAAACTTGGCTTCACGCACAAGCTAATGCCGATACGATCTCTGGCCTTAAAGGAGCGGTAACCATGAACGAGCCAATTTCTTCGCCGATTCAGGCTGACTTGCCAGCGTCCGACGTGGTGGCAACTGACGTGACTTCGTCCGACGTTTATCACTCGGCGTTGGTACGAGCGTTTGTGTTTCAGGTGTTTTTTGCATTGCTCGCCAGCTTGATGTTGGACGGCGGCATTTTTCGGCGAGTGTTCTGCGGCGTGTCAGTTGTGTATTGGTTCGGTGCGTTGGGCGTGTTGATTGCTCGACCGGGTCATTGGGGACTGCGATACCTGAGACATGGTGTCTTGGTCGCGTTTGGGCTGACTGTTGTTGCGATCGAAGTTGGCTATGAATGGATTGTCGATGTTGTAAGTCGCTGAGCCAGTACCAGTGCATGAGGAGTGACGATGCTGACAGTCCTGGGGCCAGCAGGCCAAGCGTGTGACGGCGTTTCTCGGCGAGCAATTTTGCGAGCGGGAAGTTTGTCGCTCTTCGGCGGGATGTTGGCCAATTCCGCTCACCCGCGAGTGGCTTACGCGACAGCTAAAGCTCCGAAAGTGAAGTCGGTCATCTTGATTGACCTCTTCGGCGGGCCGAGTCACATCGACATGTTTGATCCGAAGCCAGATGCTCCCGCAGAAGTGCGAGGTGAGTTCGCTTCGATCCCGACGTCAGTCACTGGTTTGCCAATCTGCGAGCACTTGCCTCGCATGGCCGCATGGATGAATCGAGTCACGCTGATTCGGACTTTGTCACACGGCTACAACAGCCACAATCCGTATGCCGTGATGACCGGCTTCACTGGCGGGAACGATCAACAAGACTATTTTTGGCGACCGACGGACTACCCCAGCATGGGTTCGGTAGCCACCTATTTCGGAGTCGGTCAGCCGGGCGTGCCGCCGTATGTCGTGCTCCCCGCGCTACCAGGGTATTCGCAATCGTTGCGCCGAGCGGGACCGTACGGCGGGTTCTTGGGACGCAAATACGATCCACTCTTCAGTACCTGCGACCCGACGTTGGATCAGCCTCTCGATGTCAACAAAGATTTCTATGAAGACCAATCGTGGGCGATTGGCGATCCCAAAATGCCGTCGCTCAACGAGGCGCTGACTGCTGATTCGCTCGATCGTCGTCGCTCGCTGTTAAAACAGTTTGATGAACAAGCTCGACTGATGGACGGCGCGCGAGCGATGCGTGATCTCGATACTTGGCAGAAGGCTGCGTTTGATCTGTTGCTGTCACCGCGAGTTCGTGGAGCCTTTGATCTTTCAGCGGAAACGGATGCAACGCGAAATCGTTTCGGTCGCGACATCTTCGGCTCGTCAGTGCTGATGGCTCGACGCTTGGTCGAGCATGGCGTTTCGTATGTGACGATTCACACGGAGTCGAAAGCGAACGGCCACTGGGATACGCACAACAACAATTTTCGGATGTTGCGCAACCTGCGGTTGCCGTTCATCGACCGTTCGTTGCCCGCACTGTTTGAGGACTTACAGGCAAAAGGTTTGTGGGACTCGACGCTCGTCGTGATGTGCGGCGACATGGGCCGCACGCCCAAGATCAACAAAGCCGCCGGTCGCGATCACTGGCCGCAATGCGGTTTCGCGCTGCTCGCCGGTGGTGCCGTGAAACCCGGCTACGTCCACGGCACAAGCGACAAGCAGGCCGCTTATCCAATCGACTTCCCCGTCAGTCCCGGCGATCTCTGTGCGACGATCTACGAATTGCTCGGCATCTCCTACGAAGCGACCGTACCCGATCACCTCACCCGCCCAATTCCCATCTCCCACGGCGGTCACCCTGTGTGGGAAGTGCTGACGTGACGACGTTCATCAAATCGTATTGGTCAACAAAGTTGTTCCACAGAAAACGTTGCGTCGGTGAGCCGGGCTAGTACCACGACCGAGAATTGATCCTCCATAAAAAGCGAGTTTGTGTCATTACTGCATCACCTTTAACGGAGGGTGGTGCGATGCCAAGGAAGGCAGTGCGGATTGAGGCGACGGAGCGGCAACTGGAAATCCTGC
>JAPLNX010000127.1 GCA_026400935.1 Planctomycetia bacterium
ATCGGCGTGTCGGATTGTGCTGAGGCGATGCGCGATCGTGATGCGCGTCACCTTTCTGCGGCGGATGCTCTCGCTGACGATTTGCTGAGTGCGATTGTCGAGGGCGCTGGTGGCTTCGTCGAAGAGCAAGATCTTCGCGTTGGTGGCGAGTGCTCTGGCGATCATCAACCGTTGGCGTTGACCTCCGGAGAAGCTGCCGCCACCTTCGTTGATCACTGAGTGCATACCCATCGGCATGGCTCGGATGTCGTCCGCGAGACCGGCTCCCTCGGCGCATTCCCAGGCTTCGTCGAGCGTCATCTGGCTGCCGGACGTGATGAACTCGAAGATCGACGACGAGTTGATCTTCGCGGATTGCAACACGACGCCGATTTGGCGACGCACGGCGGTGACGTCGAGCGAGGCCACGTCTTGATTGTCGTAGAGAACTCGGCCGGACTCCGGTGCTTCAAAGCCCAGCATCAAACGGAACAGCGTGGACTTGCCGCTGCCGGATTGACCGACGACGGCGATGAATTCTCCCGGTTCGGCCCGGAGCGTGATGTGGTTCAGAATCAGCGGTCCATCTTCGCGGTATCGGAACGAGACATCGTCGAGAACCACATTGCCGCTGATCCGGCCGGGATCGTTGTGTGCGTCGGTGACCTCGATTTTGGTGTCGAGGATCGGCCGGATGAGCCGCGCTTTGCCGAGGCTGTCCATGATGTCCACGATCGACTTGCTGAGGTCGGTTACTCCAGCCAGCAGCGTGCCGAAGCCACTCATGAAGGCGAGGAACGTGCCCATCGACAACGTCGCCACAGCGGCTGCCCCCGGTGCTTTAACGGACTGGGTGGCGATGTCGGTCGCGAAGTTGTAGAGGATCAACGAGCTGATCACGGGGAGCGTGAAGTTGAACACGAGTGCTACGCTCTGCATCTTCTGCATGTCCGCAACCAGTTGCAGTTGAGTCGCGTACTGCCGCTCCCATTGGTTGTAGGCCCGGAGTTCCGAGCCAGAGACACGGAGCTTCGCGATGCCGTAAATCAATTGGACAACGAAGCCGAAGAGTCGGCTGCTGGCTTTTTCCAGCTCCAACGCGAACTGACGAATGCGGCGTGTCAGTGCGATCGTCACGACTCCCAGGACAAACACGATCAACGCGGCAATGCCCGCCAATTGCGAGTTGTACGAAAACAAGATCGCGAAGTTGATCAGCGACATGCCGCCGCTGATCATCGTCCGCAGCACGGTCCCGCTGATTTCTTGGCTAATCTCCGAGACGATCATGCAGCGATTCATCAGGTCGCCGCTGGAGAACGATTTGAAGAACCACATCGGCAGGCGCAGCAGCCGATCCCACATCGCTGATTGCAGCGAACTGGTGCTGCTGGTTTGCAGGCGGACCATCATGGTCCCCACGAGCAATTCAAACATCGCCTGACCGCCCGCGACCGCCAATAGTGCCAGCATCATCTGAATGATCAGCGACTTGTTGGCATCGGGGATCGCCTCGTCAATGAGCATCTGCGTCGCTTGCGGGACGAGCATTCCCAGCAGCGCCGCCGCGCCCGCCAACAGGACCAGCAGGCCGATGTCCTTCTTCAGCGGTGTCAGCGCGAAGCGGTACAGCGCCAGCAGGTCCGTCATCTGTTCGTTGAACGGGCGATAAAACATAACCGCGCCGGTCAGGATTGTTTCGGCCAGTGCGGCATCCACACGGCGGCGTGACATCGTGCGCGGATCAAACAGGTCGTACTGGCCTCCACCCACTGGCAACAATGCCACCGGGCAGCGGTCCTCTTTCAAATACGCCAGCAGGCAACCGGCGTCCTTCTTGTGCCAAAGGTGACGCAACTCCACTCGACGATACGGAATTCGAGACGCCCGGCAGATCGCTTCCAATGGATCGGCCGCTCGGCGCGGGTCTTCGGATTTTCCGGGCGGCTGGAACGTCACCTCCAGTTCCTTGCCGATCACAGAGAGCACGTTGAGCAGATTCGTTTCGGTGCGTGCTCGCGTGCCGTCCGTGCGCAGCACGGCTCCCACGGATCGCAGCGCTTCGGTGGTTTCGAGCAACTGCAATTCACTCTGCCGTCGCAGTCGTTCGGCCTCGGCTTGTTGCTCACGCAGTTCGGACGCTTGCACATGCGAGAAGCAGAACCGATGCAGTTGAGCCAGTCCGTTCGCAAGCTGCTCGGTGTTTTCCAATTCCACCGTGGTCCGCAAGTGGATCGTGGACGCTTCCGACGCGATGAACCAGCCGTCTCGGCCACACCATTTGACGGAACCGGTTTCCACACGCACCCAGTTGATGACGCAGCTCACCGTTCCGACCGCTTGGTTCAGCTCCAACGACTGCTCGCCAAAGTGACGCGGACGCGGCGTGTGCGTAACGTTCGCGTTGAGGATCAGCAAATCGGTCAACCGATCGACCCAGGCTTCGATCCCTTTCAAACGCGGGTCTTTGGGAGACAACGCGACGGTGTTGTGGTCCTCGCTCTCGTCTTGCTCGCTGGGCAGCGTTGGAAGTTGCAAATCATCCAGCGAGAATTCGCGTAGCGCCGCATCGCCCAAACCGACGGCGAGGAAGCACTGTTCCGCTCCTGAAGCTTGCGAATCGCTCGCGCCCACCAGCGATTTGCCACGCCGACAAGTAAAGAGGTATCGCCGAGGACCATTCGGGCGTCCGTCCTTTAGCCGCGAACGAAACACTGCGATCGAGCCTTCTTCGATCATCCAACTGCGCCGCGGATTATCCAAGACAATGACGGTGCTGCCGCGAACCGGTATCAAGCCGTCCGTCGTTTCGAGCGTCGTCGATGTTGTGTCGGTGGTCATGAATGCCGATCAAGTTCCGTCGTGGCAGAGTGAGTGTGCGTACGCGCCGCCGCTGGCCACCTGGCTTGAAATGATCGTCCGGTTCAAACGCGAGCACGACGCTGGTAAAGCCCTCTTCAAACTCGGCCCAGCCGACCTTCGTGTGCCCATAAGCTGGATCGTTCAGAAAGACTTCCGTGTCGCTGAAACCTTCGACGACGAGGAAGTGATTGAACTTCCAAAACACGATCACGGGGAAAGTCATCCCCTTCAAGCCCGCGACATCTTTGCTGTAGCCCTTCGCTCGCAGTGCGTATCGACGTGCCGCAGTCCCTTGCGAGTGAGTCGCACTTCTTTGCCGTCGACCTCCAAGCATCCGGCGAAAGAGTCGAAGAGTCGAGGCAGAAAGGCGGTCTGGTTGTACTTTCAAGGCTGAGCCGGACGGTGCTACTCTTGGCCCAGCGATCATCGCTTAACAGGAGCCACGTTGGATGCAGGACCGCAACGCTTTGACCTCGGGCACCCTGGAACGCCATTGGCGAGGGATCGCTGGGAGCGGCCAGCTAGGATCTAACGCTCCATCCGCAGCCGATCGTTCTCCGACCGCAAACGCCGATTCTCCTCCTCCAGCGCCGACGGCTGAGCCTTCGCAGCAAACGCCTTGGAGCCTTCCGCCGCAAACTGCCTCTGCCACTTCCGCAGCAACTTCTGTCCGATTTCCAACCGCCGAGCCGCCTCCGCGAAACTCAGCCCATGACGAGACATCAACGCGACGGCCTCGACCTTGAACTCCCTCGTAAACACTCGACGCTTCGACATGAACTTCGCTTCTCACGCATCACAATACGCGCTGCGTTGCGCGCACGCAAAACGTGGGTAGGTCCAAACCACATGAGTCCTTTGTGATGCACATAAGACCGCACCAACACACCACGCGATCGTTGATCTTGAAGCCACCCAATCGTTACCAGACGAAAGCTCCCTCTAGACGGACGCCGTTCACTGACCGGTAATGTTTTTCATAAACTTCGAGTCATGTCGCTCAATGCTCGCCTCCGAATGCCTACCGAGACATCTCAACACGCAGATTCTGCGCGTTGAGTCGTCTGGGATTCAGGTGAGCACGGTCAGTCAACGCTGACTGATTGTGCCATCCTTGGCATTAGGGTTGAGCACCATGCGTCGAGCAGTTCTGGAATTCTGGAAGCGCAGAGGTCTGTTGTCTCGTCAGGACGAGTCGTCGCTGCCAACAGCAGCCAGCGCGGGGTCATATCCAACTCCGGGAGCACCGCAATACGTCAAGCGGCGGCTGTTGTTGGAACGGCTCGAAGAGCGACTGTTGTTTGATGCTGGACCGCAAGCGCCGACAGACGTTGATCTGCAAGCGGCCAACGAGCAGTCGCAGCAAGTGGCAGTGATCGCTGACGTCTTCGATTCTCGCTTGATCGAACCGGCGGATATGCGGCCGGCGATGACTGCGAGCGATGCGGCAATTGATGCTTCGTGTGATGTAGTGAGCGTTACCGAGCAGATCACCGTGCCGGTGCTTGCTCCGAATGTTGCGGCTGAGCCGGCTGTCGGATTGCCTTTGAACACGGACGCGCTTGCCGCTGAGTTGCTGACGACTGCCGATGATCGAACTTCCGAATTGCATGCGACGACAAGCGATGTGCCGAATGCTTTGCTCAGCAGTGATCTATCAACTTCTGCTGTCCAATCCGGGACAAACCCTGCGAACCCAACAGTAGGACTGACTGACGCGCAGCGAACAGCGATTGAGCAAATCGTTCGCGACTCGACTGACCAGATTTTCTTTGAGAAAAACGTGGGACAGTTCGCAGACGGTGTGCTTTATGGCTTTCGTACAACGTTCGGTGCGACTCTGGTCTACACGGATCATTTGCGTTTGATCGCCAATCAGACCGACTCAACCACCGGTGTCGCCGGTCAACAAGTTGTCGATATTCAATTCACCGACTCGAACGCCATCTGGTCTATCGTGCCGGGTGGTGAATCGGATGTTCGCGGCACGTATCAGCAGGCGGACGGCACGACGTTAAGGCCTGAGATATTCAACGAAGTCACGCTGCACAATGTTTATGACGGTGTCGATCTGCGGCTGTACTCCGCAGCCACAGGACTCCTCGAATTTGACTGGATCGTGGCCCGTGCGCAGGACTACGCACAAATCCAAATCGCGGCGACCGGACAAGACGGTATCGTCTTCAACGAAGATGGTTCCGCAACACTCGACCTGCGGTATCAAGACCTGACGCTGAAGATTCCGGAGAGCTATCAAGTCATCAACGGCGAGAAGCATTTGATCGACGCGCGGATGATTGTCGGCAATCACCCGAACGAAATCCGGTATTCGATCACAGGCGACCTCGTTAGCGATCAGCCTTTGGTTATCGACCCGAACGTCGCTTGGTCCACTTTTTTTGACCTCAATGACGATAGCACACCGTTCGACTCTTATGCATTCGCAGTCGCGGCTAATGAAAACGGCGTTTATGTGTCCGGCTGGGTCGAAGAACTGATCACTGATGGCTCCTTCGGCGGTTACATGCAGGTGAATGCGGGCTTTTCTCAGGGAACCGCCACATACCAGAACTACATCTACCGCCTGGACAATTCCGGGACCAATATCACCGCTTGGACGAGCACAGGAGTCGCCGCACAAGGCATCTCCGTCTCCAATCAAAAACTTAATGGAGTTGGTTATGACGCGACGGCAGATATTGAACTCTTCCCGGACGGGCGTCTGCTCGTGGCTTTCAATTCGGGACTCATTCAGATTTATGCCGCCGATCTTTCCACACGCTCTTACAACGCCGAACCAGTCGCTCTCGATTCGCTGAACTCGGTGGCGATTGTGGACAACAACTCATTTTACGCCAGCGGTCGGGTCTCTGCTGCGATACCAAATGCTGAAGTCTCCGCATCCAATATCGGGCCTGATTCTACATACGCTGGCGGTACGCTCGGTCTCGAAGGGGTCATCATCCGATATTCCAACGCGATGACGACTCCAACACCTGATTGGGCCACTTATGTGGGCGGAAGTGATGACGAATACTTCACTAGCATCGCGTTAACTCCCGATAAAACTAAGTTGGTCTTCGCCGCATCAACGGTTGTTGGAGCGTCTTATCCAACACTAGTGAATGCCGTGGATTCCACTGCCGCTGGCACGACCGAGTTGCTGATCGGAGTTCTCTCCGAACAAGCCACAGCCCCAACAGCATTCAACGTTCTGTCTTTTTTGGGTGGAAGCGGTAACGAAGGAACGTTGGGGAGCAACACTGCGGTCGCTCTCGTCGCAACCAATGACAGTTACTTTTGGATCGCGGGAAACACTGCGTCGTTCGATCTCCCTGGCACAACTGGCGGTTTACAAACGACCAATGGCGGTGGCAACTTCGACATTTTCATGTCGCTTGTCCCGCTTAATGGGAGCGCCAGTTCTGGTTTTCAGAGCACCTACTTGGGAGGTTCTACCGAGGACAATGTTGGTGGCATCGCTTACGACTCGGTAAAAGATCGGATCTTCGTCTACGGTACTACGTCGGGATCTTTTCCAACGATGGATACTTCTCCGGCGGCCAATTACTTCGACAGCTCGCATGGCGGTGGTACCGATATCTTTCTATCGACCACAACCAGCGACCTGACGACTCTCGACTACAGTACCTACATTGGCGGAACGAAAAAAGATTACCTCGGGCAGACCGGTGATCTCATTGGGCAAGGCCAAGTCTACTACAGCCCACAGACCGATTTGACCTACTTGGCGACGACGGTTCACTCTTCAGACTTGCCGACTTCTGTCATTGGTACACCGCCGGGGAAAGATGCTTCGAAGTCAAACGGGACCAACGACTCTCACATCGTGTTGGCGTTCAACATCAACATCTACGATTACGGAGACGCACCGGCGAGCTACGAAGCTGGAACACCGGCTACCGAAGCGATCTCGGCGGTGATTCATATTGGCACCACTTTCGATGCTGAGGCCACAGCCGTTAGCGGAGCGGGAGCACTTGGTGACGACAGCTACAACATGGGATCGTCCAACGACGAAGACGGCATTGCGTCACTAACAACACTCAATGCGGAAGATACGAGTTATTCATTGACCGTCTCGGTCTTCAACAAGACCGGCGCGACGCAAACCTTGCATGGCTGGATCGACTTCAATCTCGACGGTGTGTTTCAGGCAAGCGAATACGCGAGCGTCGCGGTCCCAAACAGCGCGGTCCAGCAAACGGTGATGCTCAATTGGTCCGGCTTTACCGCGACCACTCCCGGCCAGAGTTACTTGCGATTGCGAATCACCGACACTGCGATCTCCGACAATGCGGGGACCACCAACATCGACGAGCGTTCGATCTTCACGGTCAGTACTTCACGCGGCGAAGTCGAAGACACCGCACTCACGATCAATCCTTATCCGACACTAAGCGTGAACGATGTGAGCACGACGGAAGGGACCGATCCCTTCGCTGTCTTCACCGTCAGCTTGAGCCGGATCACCACGGCCCCAGTGAGTTTCTCACTGGCCCTGTCCAACGGTAGTGCGCTCGGCGGTGCTGTCGATTACGGTACTGGTGGCTTGGGCAATTTACAGGTCTCGACTAACGGCGGCGGGAGTTGGACCGACGCCAACAGTGCAACGATTGCTGCGGGGCAAACTAGCGTGTTGGTCCGCACGCCGATCACGAATGACAGTTTTCACGAAGACACAGAAACGTTCACACTGGCTGCAACCGTGACTGCGGGTAACACCGCCAACAGTTCCGCGATTGGCACAGGGACGATCGACGACGACGATCCAATTCCGAACTTCACAATCAATGATGTGACCGTAAACGAGGCCGCCGGGACCGCCACGTTTACCGTCACATTGAGCGCGGTCAGTGACGTCACAACGACGGTGGACTTTGCCTCGAGCGACAATTCGGCGACCGCCAGCAACGACTACACGGAGACGAGCGGCACGCTCACCTTCACCGCCGGGATGACGTCGCTAACCATCATGGTCCCGATCTTGAATGATTCAGTGTTCGAGAACAGCGAAGCGTTCCATATCGACTTGAGTAATCCGAGTGCGGCGACGATCGCAGACAATCTCGGCGTCGGTACGATTCTCGATAATGGCGGCGGCAATGGCGGCACCGATAACGACACACCGACCTTGAGCGTAGACAACGTCAGCAGAATGGAAGTGACCGATCCATATGCGGTCTTCACGGTAAGCTTGAGCAATCTTTCGACGACATCTGTGACGTTCGATCTCACGCTCGCCGACGTTACCGCAACCGGCACAGGGACCGACTACGGCACCGGCGGAGCGGACAATCTGCAAGTCTCGACTGACGGCGGTTTCAGTTGGATCGACGCAACGAGCGCGACGATTGCCGCTGGCGAAACCAGCGTCCTCGTGCGCACGCCAATCATCGGCGATGGTGTCAGCGAAAGCGCAGAAACCTTCACGCTGACCGCGACCGTCACTTTGGGGACAACCACGAACGCTGCAGCAAGCGGCACGGGCACAATTGCGGACTTCACTCCCAATTTCGCACCGACAACCGCAGATCATTCTGTGACGACGATTGAAAACATGTCGGTCACGTTCACTGCGAGCGACTTCCCTTTCAGCGATGTCGATGTTGGGGATACGTTGCAGTCGGTGAAGATCACATCGTTGCCAATTACCGGTTCGCTCACTTTGAGCGGCGTTCCCGTGTTGCTCAATCAAGTGATTCCTGTCGGCAGCCTCGGCAGTCTGTCGTTCGCTCCGTCGCTCAACGGTTACGGCTCGCCCTACACGAATTTCGATTTCCAAGTCAGCGACGGCATCACCTTCAGTAGCTCTGCTACACAGACCATCAACGTACTTCCGCCGGACCTCGCCGTCACAATCGACGACTTCGCGACTTCACTGAGCCCCGGTCAGTTCAACACCTACGCCGTGCGACTCCGTAACAACGGTACCGGTGACGCCACGAACGTTGTGCTGACGACGCTGTTACCAACGGACAGTCTGACGTTCCTCTCGACCGACGATGATGCTCATACCAGCTTCGATTCCTTGACCGGCGAGCTGACATGGACACCGAACATCGCCAGCTTGGCTCCCGGTGCTGAAATCATTCTGCTGATCAGCACGCAGGTTCAAGACTCGATCCCAGCCGGATTGAATGACATCGTGGTCACGGCGTCGGTCACGTTCGCCGGGGCGGATCCAACACCCGCTGACAACGTCAGTTCCGATACCGATACGCTCAACGCTGTTCCCGATTTGAGCGTGACCACCGATGACGGCGGAGTGACCGCGACCGCCGGTGACACAGTCACCTACACAGTCACCTATCAGAATCACGGAAATCAAGCTGCGACCGGTGCGTATTTGATCGAGACTGTGCCGACTGGATCGACGTTCGATCTCGCCACGAGCACCTCCGGTTGGACGAACATCGGCGGAAACGATTATCGCTTCGACATCGGCGATCTCGCGGTGGGAGCGAGCGGCTCCGTGCTCTTCGCCGTCAAAGTGGCTAGTACCCTGCCCGCCGGACAAATGCAGCTTGACGACACGGCCATGATCAGTGACGACGGCACGAACGGCTCTGACCCGACACCCGCCGACAACATCGGCAGCGACTTCACACCACTCAATGCGGTACCCGATTTGTCGCTGACCAAGAGCGACAGCAGCGGCTTAACAACGCCCGGCGCGTCCGTTGTTTACGCGCTGACTGCCGCGAACAACGGCACGCAAGACGCCACCGGAGTTGTCCTCACCGAAACGGTTCCTGTCGGAACCACGTTCGATTTCAACAACAGTTCGGTCGGTTGGATCGACATTGGGGGCGGCGACTATCAATTCACGATCGGCAACTTGGCCGCGGGTTCATCGAGTTCAGTATCGTTCGCCGTCATCGTCACTGATCCCGCAGCGGCCGGTCAGAATGACATCGTCAACAACGCCTCGATCACAGACGACGGCACGAACGGCTCCGATCCGAACCCCGGAGACAACTCGGCGTCTGATACCGACACGCTCGATGCGGTTCCCGATTATCAGGTCATGATCGACGACGGCCAGACGACCGTCGTTCCCGGTCAATCGCTGACGTACCAAGTGACGCTGACGAACGTCGGTAATCAAGACGGCACCGGCGTTGTTTTGTCGAACTTGTTCCCGAAACAAATCCTGCACAACGTGCTTGTCACCGGTGGCGGCACCGTCGATGAAACCGGTGGAACGATCGACTGGAACATCGGCGATCTCGCGGTCGGCGAAAGTCGGACCTTCACGATCACCGCCGATGTCTGGCCGACGATCCCCGCTGGTTGGGACACGTTCGCCGACCGCACAACAGTAACCGACGATCTGTCGAATGGAGCTGATTCGACTCCGACCAACAACACTGCCTCCGACACCGACATCCTTGATGCAGCTCCCGATCTGCGACTGGCCAAGGACGACTCGAATACCGTCATCGCACCGGGACAAGTTGCGGTCTATGTCCTGACGAAGCAAAACGTCGGCAATCAAGACGCGACCAACGTGATCATCACGGAAACCGTTCCCGTTGGGACCACATTCTTTGCCGCACAGAGCGACGCGCTGTGGGTGCAGACCGGTCCGACGACGTACCAAATCACCGAAGTGTCGATCCCCGCTGGTTTCTACGGCAGCTTCCTCTTCAGCGTGCTCGTCGATAATCCGGCGGTTGCGGGGCTAGACAGCATCATCAACACGGCGACCTTCGTTGATGACGGTACGAACGGCCCCGATCCAGACCCGTCCGACAACACAACGACCGACATCGACACGCTGAATGCCGCTCCCGATTACCAAGTCACAATTGACGACGGACAAGTCAGCGTCGCGCCGGGACAATCACTGAGCTACACGATCAACTTCACGAACGTCGGCGATCAACAGGGCACCGGCGTTGTCGTCACAAACACGTTCCCGATCTCAATCCTTAACAACGTGATTGCCTCAGACGGCGGAGTTGTTGATACGCTCAACGGCACGATCACGTGGAACGTCGGCAACTTGAACGTCGGCGACTCGCGATCGTTCAACGTCACCGCTGATGTCCGCAGCGTGATCCCCGCGAGCGTCACTCAGTTCGCTCACGACACGCAGATCACCGACGACCTCAGCAACGGAGCTGACCCGACTCCGGCCAACAACAGTGCGGTTGACACCGATCTGCTCAGTGCGAGTCCCGCGTATCAAATCACGATCGACGACGGCCAGACCAACGTCGTCCCGGGGCAAGTGCTGACGTACTCGGTCCAGTTCACGAACTCCGGTTCGCAAGACGGCACCGGCGTCATCGTCACCGATGCGTACCCGATCGCGGTCTTGGAAAACGTCAGTGCTTCCGACGGCGGAGTTGTCGATACGTTCAACGGCACGATCACCTGGAACGTCGGCAACCTCGCAGTCGGCGAGTCACGGAGCTTCACGGTGACTGCGAAAGTCCGCGACACGTTCGCTGCCGGAGTTAATTCGTTCGTGCATAGCACGTCGATTGACGACGATCACAACAATGGAGCCGATCCCGATTACTCCGACAACGTCAGTTTCGACACCGATATCCTTGATGCAGCTCCCGATCTGCAACTCACTAAAACAGACGGCGTCAGCAGTGCAGTGCCGGGAGCCTCGTTGATTTACACGCTGACCTTCAGCAACGTCGGCAATCAAGATGCGACTGGAGCCGAATTGATCGAAGACGTCCCTGCCGGAACAACGTTCGATGCTACGAATTCAACTGCCGGTTGGACGCTCGCTGGTGGGACGACCTATCGCCTGATGATCGGCAACCTCGCGGTCGGTGCATCAGGAAACGTCTTCTTCGTTGTGGCAGTTAATAATCCGGCAGTCGCCGGTCAGAACGACATCGTCAACGCGGCTTACATCATCGACGACCACCACAACGGAACCGACCCGGATCCCAATAACGATCACACGACCGACACCGATACACTCACCGCCGCGCCCGACTACAGCATCACGATCGACGACGGAAAAGCTCAGGTCCGTCCTGGCGACACGCTGGTCTATCGAGTCACCGTTGCTAACCAAGGCAACAAAGATGGGACGGGAGTCGTCATCACAGATCACTTCCCGTCCACCATTCTGCAAAACGTCGTTGCTTCGGACGGCGGAGTGGTTGACCCCAATGCTGGCACGATTACCTGGCTCGTTGGCGACCTGTCGGTGAGCGACTCGATCATCTTCACCGTCACCGCGAAGGTCCGTTCGCTCATCGACACGAATACGAAAGAATTCACGCATACTGCGAGCGTCACCGACGATCTCACGAACGGTTCCGATCCGACTCCGCTCAACAACGTGGCTGCCGACACCGATCTACTGCAAATCTATTCCTACGACACATTCCACGATTGGGTGCGTCAGCAATTTGCGACTTCATTGCCGATCTCTGAAAGCGTCGGACGTCCGTTGCCCCCGCTCCCCGTTGATCCGATCTTCAGCGGGCTAACCGAGCCGGGAACAACGCTCGTCGGTCGCATCTACGACTCTCAAGGACGCTTGATGGGCGACCGCCTTGTCGTCGCCGATTCCGGCGGCAACTGGCTGATGAGCTTCCCCAGCATTGTGATCTTCGAGCACCCGCATCGCATGGAGATCATCATCACTCCGGCGATCAGTAACGCGGCTCATGAGAACGGTTTCAACCTCCGCCGTTACTTCCACCCGGCGATTCACACCGAACTGTACTGCAACGAACAGCTCTCGGTCTCCGGGGTCTTCCGTAACCGAGCGTATAACATCATTGATGCGATGCACTCGGCCAACATCCGTCCACTCGGTTTCGACTGGTTCTCGCATGCCTACGAACTCAACCCGGCATCCACGAATGTGGCGCACCAATAACCGTAGCCACAAGCTGCCTGCTTGTGCGTTTCCTCAGGAGAATACGACAGCGAGAGTTCTTAGACGGCCGGTTCGCGTTTAATAACAAGCAAGTTGCCTGGTTTACGAACGAACCACGGCTTTTCCGAACCGGGCCTGCTCTTCTGCCTGTGGTAGATCGCATTGGTACGTGAGACTCAGGGATCATTTCAAAGCCACACAAAACTCACCAGTCGGTTCACCGTCAAGGTCACCACCGGTCATCAACAGGTTTTGCACAATGGAATTGTTCTTTGCAAAATTTTCAAAAAAGCCGGTCGTCACAACTCGCCAGATTTTGGGGGACTTCCATTCCGAGTCCTGAATCGAGGGCGTTTCAGTGGGCCGTTTTGATTTGACACTCTGCGTCTCGTTTGTAGCATCACCGCCCGCTGAGTGACGGCTGGGTTCTCGTGGTGCCAACTCGAAGACCCGGCCACTTCCGACTGTTTTCCGAATAAGCTGCGCGAAGACCTTCCAAACACGCCCCATCTCGCCACGGCAACGGAGTGCCTGTCCGCACTGCTTTGCGCTCGATGGATCAACTGCGGACTCGGTGCGCGCAGAGGGGTTGCAAGATGCTTCCCACCAATTTGGTGATGGTCGCGCCCAGGTTGTTGACTGACAACCCGGACGAACGACATGGAGTAGGGGTGACTCCATCCGTTCGCTGCGATCTGGAATCTGAGAAGGATCGTTCCCCAACCGTTTCGTTCGCGGTGTATGCTGGCCGAACAGCTTCCTGTTCGTCGCCAGTCGAGTCTGCGAACGTCTCGGTGATTCACGTCGAAAATCCGCAGACAAAAATCGACTCGTTGCTACGCAGCATCGTCGGTCCACGGAACTACCAACTTTGGTTCCGCGAGCGGACCAAGCTGAGTGTTCACGACGACGAACTCGTCGTCGCTGTGGTCAGCCCTTTCGTGCTCACACTGTTGCAGCGTCAATTTCGACAAGAGATCGGCAACGTCGCGTCTTCATTGCTCGGTCCTGCCGCGCGAGTTCGATTCGAGGTCGATGGCTCGCTGAGCCTGGCGAACTCCGAGGTTTCGAAGACCGACACCCATGGTTCAGATCAAGCGGATTCAAGTTCATCGACGAGCGGCGTGGCCGTGAAGACCTCTGAAGCCACGGTCGTCTCGAACGTGCTGTCGACGAAAACGGTCGCGGCAACAGCAAAGAGTCCGGCCTCGACGACCATCGTCGTTGGACCAGCGATGTCCGAAGAGGGAACACGCCCGGCAGCATCAGCAAACGGTGGACGACGCTTCGCACATCTGTCGGACTTCGTTGTCGGTTCGTGCAACCAGCTCGCATTCGCCGGTGTGCGACAAGTCAGCGAGGCTCCCGGTCAGCGACAGAATCCGTTGTACCTATTCGGTGGAGTCGGACTTGGAAAAACGCATTTGCTCGAAGGTCTGTATTGCGAACTGCGGCGACGGTTCCCAACCCAGAATGTCGTGTTTCTCACGTCGGAGCAATTCGCCAATTACTTCACGCACGCGCTCCGCAGTCACACGCTGCCGAGCTTCCGGCAACGCTTTCGAGGGATCGACGTCTTGTTAGTAGACGATGTCGATTTCTTTGACGGCAAGCGAGGCATTCAAGAAGAGTTCCTGCACACCGTGAAATCGTTGGAGAGTCACGGTAAGCAAATCGTCGTGACGGCTGATCGTCATCCGAACTTGCTGTCGCAAACGAGCGAAGAGCTGACGTCGCGATTCGTTTCTGGTTTGGTTTGTCGAATGGAAGCTCCCGATCTCGATACCCGAACGAAGATCGTGCAGCACAAGCTAACTCGCCGCGACCTACAACTCGCCCCCGACGCCGTATTGTTGATCGCACAATGGTTCCGGCAAAACGTGCGTGAACTCGAAGGGGCACTCAACTGCCTCGAAGCCCATTACTCTGTTAGCCAAGTTCGTCTCACTGCGGCAGCGTCACGACAAATCCTCGCCGACTTGCAACGAGACTGCGTTCGAATTGTCCGGCTCGCTGATGTGGAACGAGCGATCTGCGATTTGTTCCGATTGATCCCCGATGAGCTTCGCTCGGCCAGCCGATCGCGTAACGTGTCACAACCGCGCATGCTGGCAATGTTTCTCGCACGCAAGCTGACTCAAGCGGCTTACAGCGAGATCGGCGAGTTCTTCGGCGGTCGCAACCACAGCACAGTCATCTCCGCCGAACGACAAGTTCAAACGTGGATGACTGATGAGACGAAGGTCACGATCGCCTCTCGACAATGGTCCGTCGGCGAATTGGTACAAACATTGGAGCAACAACTGCTGGCGAGTTGAAAAAGCGGACATCCAACAAAAACTCTTTAGAACAGAAGCAAACAAAGGGAACGACGTCTCTTCGTTCCCTTTGTTTGCTTCTGTTCTAAAGAGTTTTTGCGACAGCGTGCATGGTTTGTGTTGTGTTTGCGACAATCTATCCCCGCATGGCAAACCGCTCATTCGACTCGTAACATGCCAACCTGTTGAGTGGCTTGTGGCTGCTCTGGTTGTTGAGGTTTATCGCTCTTTCAAGCAGGTTTTGGCCTGCGTCGCGTGGATCATGGCCGCTTTGCAAGTTCCGTGTCCGAAATGTGGCAAGTCGTTGAAGCTCCCTGATCGGAGTTATCTCGGACGCAAGGGAAAGTGTCCGAAGTGCAAACATGCTTTCGTGCTGACGGAATCGTCGTTGAAGGGGGCACTCGCTCCCTCTGGTGAAACGGACGACGATGCCCCTGACGTGAGCGAGTTGTACGAAGAACTTGATCAAATCGAACATCGGCGCCAGGGTGAGTTGGAAGAGGTTTCACTGGAATTAGCACAGCCGACTTTGACACCGCTCCCGACGGGAACGAGTGCTCGATGGGTGCCCGATCAGCAAGCCGCCGCGCCGCAGCCGATGATGTTGCCTCCCGGCTATCCACCTGGCATGCCGATGCCTCCGCAGGGAATGCCTCCCGGTCAGCAATGGCCCGGCCAATACTGGCCTCAGCAACCGTACCCGCAACAACAATACGCACCGCCGCAATATCCTGGCCAACCAGTGCAATACCCCGGTCAGCCGTCGGTACCGGGATACCAGCAGTCGATGCCGCCGGGTTACGGGCAGCCCAATTATGGTCAGCCTCATTACGGACAACCGGCTTATGGCCAGCCGGCTGTACCTCTGCCACAACAGCCTCCTGCCTTCATCGCGCCGGAGGTTCCGCCCACGGACAGCGACAACCCATTCGCGGTGCTGGCCGAGCCTGGACCGAGTGCCTTGCCGCCGATGAATGAAATGTTGAATCGCGCGTCGGTCGTGAAGAGCAAGAAGAAACAAAAATCAAAACAGATGCAGATGGCGGGGTATGTCGTCGCCGTGTTACTAGTAGCGTTGATTGGTGGAGTGGTCGCTTTCAAAAGCTCGCCGTCTGGATCAAAAGGGAACGCCAAAAAGCTTGCGAACAACGAAGTGGATTCCAGTGACTCTGCCGACGATCCAGCCTGGGAGCCGCCGCTTTCTGCTCGCCCGACGAAGGGCGATCCGATCGAGTTGTTCTGTATGCCTTACGGTGTGACGGCGGTCGTACATCTGCGACCTGCCGAGTTGTGGGTTGCGAAGTCGCAAGGAGAAGAGTTTCGCTTTTGCTTAGGCCCGCTCGGCGAATGGATCGAAACACAGATCAAAGAAATTTGCTTGTACGAACCGGCGCAGATCGAAGAAGTGACGTTCGGGTTGATCCCCAATGTCGTCGGCGAACCGATGCAGGTCGCGGCCCTCGTGCGGCTCAAAGACCGAGTTCAGAAATCGGAACTCATTAAAGCGTTCAAAGGGGAGTACAATGAATCGGGGTCGCAATACCCCGTCTATCTCAGCGAGAAATACGCTTACGTCATCAAAGATTTGCAGACGTTCGCAGTCGCTCCGAAGTTGAAACAAGCAGAGATGGCCGAATCGGTCAATCGTCCGAACGCACAAGCGGCTGGCATGGAAGCGTTGCTCAAGCTGACCGATCGGCAACGGCACTTGGTCGTCATGTTCGAACCAACGGTAATCGGTGCCCACGTGCAATTTATCCTCGACAAGCCGCTGCATCAGTTCGTAGATCGTTTCTTGGACTTCTTCAACGCCAAACAGATTGAAACCGTGGCGTGGAGTATGCATGTCGGCAGCGAAAAGTTTCACTCCGAAATCCAAATGCGCAACAAGACCTCGGTGACGAAAACTGTCTTGCAGAAACAGATGAAACAGAAGCTCGACAAGTTGCCGCAAGAATTGGCCGATTCCATCCGAGGCTACATGGACCCTAAGGTGCTCGGCCCACGTCAAATTATCGGACGCTTCCCGGCGATGATGAAGGCCGTCTCGATGGCGACGCACTCGTCAACCGGCGAACGCTGGGCCACGCTGACGACTTCGCTCCCCGAACGAGCGGCCCCAAACTTAGCGATCGGTGCGCTTTTCACCTGGGATGAATCGACTCGAACGGATTTCAAGAAAGCCGCCTCAGCTCCTGACAAACCAAGAGATACACCCAGCAAGCTTCCGGACTTGGTCGCTGATCGCTTGAAGCAATTGAAGCTCGAAGTCGAATTCAGCCGAGTGCCGCTGCAAGACTGCTTCAAGTACATCGCAGAAGAGTGCAAACTGGCCATCGATATCGACGGTGATGCTCTAAAAGCCGCGGGGTTCACCAAGAACATGCCGCAGACTTTTACTCTCGGCAAAGTGACAGGTATCGAAGCTGTTGCCGGTATCCTGCAACGTTATGCCAAAGAAAAAATTCCGATGGTGCTGATCATTCAAGAAGACAAGAAGCGCGCGTTAATCACCACCAAAGATTTCGCCGAGAAGGACAATCTTACTCCCACCGCGTTGCCGGAAGTGACCGTCAAGTAACGGCAGCGTGAGCTGGGGCAAAGTTCAGCCGGTTTTCACGGAAGGCACAGCGCTCCCAAACACCCGCCCTCGCTTTTTCACAGTTGCGCTAATTGGTTCTTTTCCTCGAAGAGCATTGACGTTAGGGATTTGATCGCGGCACCAATACAAGCCCGACGCACCAGCGAGTGCGTGTGTTCTAGCGATCAATGCACGCACTCGCTGGTGCGTCGGGCTTCTATTTCCGGATTCCCTGCTATGTCCGCCGTCCGCTTCCAATGTCCGACCTGCCAAGCTCCGTTGCGGTTGGAGAACCGCGCGATGTTCCTTGGACGGACGTTTGCTTGTCCCGATTGTTCCGCGATGCTGCTGATCGAACCGCGTGGTCACGATGGCGTTTCTGCGCGAATCACAACGGCGGTCACCAACGCACCCCAGCTTGGGTTGAAGCAGTCAGTTCCTACGAAGCCAACACCGATTGAGAAGCCAGCCACGCGATCGTTGGCTGAATCGCCAAAGGTTGAAGCCATGCAGCCAACGTTCGGCGTCTATTTGCAACCGCGAGCCTCAATCATCGATGTGCTGAGCCGACGTCCCGCATTGCTTGGTTGGAGCGTCGCGATTTTGTTTGCGATCGTCCTATTTGCCACCATCAACTCCAGCGATGGACCGCCGACGCCGGATATCGTACCTGTTGTGAAAGCAAACTCTCAGCCGGTGGCTCCACCGACCAACGCCGATCAATCCGACAGAAAAACGCCTACCAATTCAGTTAGTCCCGATCCCACCGTTGCTGACGAGCACACGAACGGGACCGATCAAACTCCGGACAAATTGCCGCTGCCAATAGAGTCGCTCAAACCGGAAAATATCACTACTAAAACGAAACCCAATGCTGACCTCAAACGCACAGATCCGACCGCTCCCAAACCGGGTGATGATCCGACGCTACCAGACAATCAACCCGATGTCCCCAAGCCTGACGCCAACAACCCTGCTCCGAAGCCAATTGCTGAGCCTGTTCCGGACGTGCCCAAAAAAGAGTCAGTTGAAACCATCGAAGCTCGCCTGAAGCAAAAGCTCGCACGCTTCGATCAAACGAAGCCAGTCCAATTCATCAAACTGCTCGACATCTTCGAAGACCTCGCCGGAGTACCGATCGTATGGGATTTGGAAACCGTGGATGACAAACAATTGCAGAAAACCGTGACGCTTAAACTGCAACAAACGACCGTCGGCGAAACCCTGGATGCAGTGCTCAAACAGGTCGGGTTGCATAAGCGAATTGTGGAGGGGCGAATTGAGTTGGTGCCGATGACAAAGCTGGAGAATTAACAATCGGTCCTGTGAAGTCAGAGATGTTTGATGATTGAAATTTGAAGAGGAGATGCCGCTGTGGAGATGGATGACACGATTTGCTACTGCTTCCATATCTCGAAGCGGAAGATCTTCAACTTCATGAGGATTCACCAACTCCGTCGAGCGAGCCAGCTTTCCGAATGTGGTGGCGCGGGGTCCGGGTGTGGTTGGTGTGTGCCATTTCTCAAACGGTATTTCGCTGAAGAAGCCGAGCAAGCACCGCGACGGGAAGATTCGCTCACACCTGATGAGTACGCTCGGCAGCGCGGCGACTACATCAAAGCGGGCAACGGAACGCCGCCATCGGGAGCGATTCTGCCGCCGCTGTAGCCGATGTAAGCTTGATGTCACGTGGGGAATAACCACTCGCTGACGCGTCGTTCTAGTGCTCAGTCAAAGCTTGAAACGGGGGGTAGCTGAAATCGCAAGATATCTGCTACTCCCGAATTTCAGGCTGACGAATCAATAGTTTGATAAGCGTGGCTTCAACCCAAAAATTTATGGTGGCCAGTCGTGTCGAACTCAGTGAGCGTGCTGTTGAGTTCCATCTGCAGAGAGGCCAAGCGTGCCGGATCTGAGATTTTCCGACCGGCGCGATCGGTCACATAGAAGACGTCGAGCACTTGATCGAAATGGGTCGCGATTTTGGCAAGGTCGATCGAGAGTTCCTGACGATAGATCGCTCGGCTGATTGTGTAGAGCAACCCTGGGCGGTCGTGAGCGAAGACGCAGACAATGTTGCAGCGATCGGACGAGTCGCTGTCGATTGTGACTCGGTTGGCGAGATCAGAGACAGGCGCCTTGGCGTTCTTCCAACTGAAACGTCGCGAGCGTTGAAACATCTCTTCAACTTTGACTTCTTTTCGCAAAACTTGGCGTATCGCTTTGCCAACTTGTTCCATGCGATCAGGGGGTACCGTCCCTGCGTAATCGTCGTCAAGGACTCGGAACACATCGACCACAATCCCGTCAGCGGTTGTACAAATTTGTGCGGAGAGAATCACCAAACGCTGTGACGTGAGCGTACCTGCGATCCGATGAAAGCAACCTTCGGAATTCTGACTGTCGAGAATGATGCGGTACTCAACCGTGTCATCGGGTTGATAGTTTCCCTCGACGACGATCTCGCCGGGTTGCAGGCGACGAATGATTTCGAGATCAGCCGCGATGCGATCACTCGCCGTTCCGGTGAGATAATGAGCTGGAAACTCGTTGAGCTTTTCGTCGAGCCAGCGAGTCGTTTGTGTCCGTTCTTCGTCAGTCGCTTCTGCCGGAATGAGTTTGACCGAAACATGCTCACGCACTTTTAGCAGTCGTTGCTCTTCAAGAAACCGGGGATGCTTGCCACTGAGAATAAGCATTGAGCGGTCATACAAATCGGTCAGCAAGCCCGCTTTCCAGTCGTTCCAAATATCCGGCCCGACGGCGGAGATATCGGCAACCGTCAGCACGTAAAGCATCGTCAACCATTCGGGGCTGCCGACCATGTGACTGAAACGATTCAGTTCGCCGGGCTCCGACGTGTCATGCCGAAAGGCAATGTCCGCCATGACGAGATGCTTGAGGATCAGGAACTTCAGTAAGTCGCGATGCGGTTCCGGCATTCCCAGTCGCACGGCAATACGACCGGCGATGTCGCGTCCGAGTTCGCTGTGGTCTTCGAGGCCACCTTTGCCGACGTCATGCAACAGCATCGCGAGATGCAGCACGGGCTTCAATTTGACTTCACGATATGCCGCACCGATCGGACCGGGATCGTCCTCAAACGATTCAATCACTTCCATCGCACGCAGCGTGTGCTCATCGACGGTGTAACTGTGATAGGCATTGAATTGCAACAGACAGCGAACGCGAGCGAACTCAGGCAGCACGACTTCCAATACACCGCACTCATACATCGCTCGCAGTGTTGTCCCCAATGTGCCGCGCGGTTCGAGGATCGATAGGAACAATTCCGAATGTCCCGCGTCGAGCACTCGGCTGAATAGCGGAGCCTCCAAGCGAATGCGTTCAAGGACTCGCGGAACAATCTGCACGTGATTTCGTGCTGCCGTCTGAAACAGTTGCAACACGCTGCGCAAGTCTGAGCAGATGGCACTCATTCGCCGCGAGAGTACATCCAAGCGAGTCGGGCTGATCAAGAATGATCCGTCTTGGCGGCGCGTCAATAACGAGTCGATGAGCCACTGCTTGAAAGGACGCTGGCGATGTCGCGAAATAAACCGCCGCACGATTTCGACAACAGCAGTCGTATGCTGAAAATATTCCTGCATGAATCGCTCAACGGGACTTTGCCCCGGAGTTCGTTCGATATTTCGTTCGCTGGCGATTCGCAGTTGCTCATCGCGCGTCAGTCGATCTTGCGGCCGACCTGCTGCAAAGTGCAACTCCATCCGGATACGAGCCAAGAACTCATGCGCGTGAATCAACTTGTGAGCGTCTTCGCGTGACAACGCTCCTTTCAAACGGAGCGAGTCGATATCCGGCGTATCGTACAACGCGAAGCCGATCCAGCGGAGCAAATGCAGATCTCGCAATCCGCCACGCGAGTATTTGATGTCCGGCTCAAGTTGCTGAATCGCCCCGCCGTTTTTGGTCAATTCTTCTTCGCGAGCAGCGACGCACATCTCAAAGAATGCCGAGCGACGTGAGCGAACGACTGTTCGCTCAAACGAACGCTTCAGCTTTGCGACGAGTTCTGCCGAACCCCACATCATCTGCATTTCAACTAGCGACGTCCCGAATTGTGGTTCATCGATCGCCATTGTGATCGCATCACGCGGAGTGCGAACGCTGTGTCCAAGCTTCAGTTCCGCATCCCACAAACAGCGGAGGCATTGATTGGCAACCTGCTGAAACTCGGCAGTGAGATTTGGCTGACACAAAAACAAAAGATCAATGTCTGAGTACGGAGCCAGCTCGCACCGCCCGGTTCCGCCGACCGCCACGATGGCCGATTCCTTTTCTAACCGAGCGGCGATCGCAGGTGAGACTGCTGACTTGAGTGCGTTGGACCATTGTTCGAGCACGAACGCCTGAAAGCTATCAGCCAAGATTGTCGCGGTCTGTACTCCGCTGGCGAATCGCTGAAACTGGTCTTGTGCATGAGCGCGAATCTCTGCGACGCGGGCACGCAGTTCGTCCAACTTGGCGGCATCCGCAACAGACAACGTAGTCGTCGTTGGCATACGTGAGCGCTTTCGGTAAACACAGTCATCTCGGAATTTTCAGGCCGTAACCAAACCTCAACTTAGCGGTGTTTGCCAACCCCACTGATTGAGAGGCGAAGAGAGAAGGACGCCGCTTCACTGATGTGAATGCGGCGTCCTTGTTCGTAGAACGGTTTTTCAAACCGTTCGGCCAGTTAGATCAACGGATCTGCAATTAAGAACGGTTTAAAAAACCGTTCCTAAAAGACGCCATTAGATCGCGCCGCCACCTTGTTCGCCGGTTCGAATGCGGATGACCTCTTCGAGTGACGAGACAAAGATTTTCCCATCACCAATTTGGCCCGTGCGAGCATGGCTGGTGATCGTCTCGACCGCCTTTGTCAGTTCGCCGTCATCGACGACAACTTCCAACTTGACCTTCGGCAGGAAATCAACGGTGTACTCAGCACCGCGATAGGTTTCCTTATGACCTCGTTGGCGACCGAAGCCGCGAACTTCGCTGACAGTCATTCCTTGGATGCCCGCTTCGGTGAGGGCGTTCTTGACCTCTTCAAGTTTGTAGTGACGAATAATTGCTTCGATCTTCTTCATGAGCTACTCCTGATTAAAAATTCGCCGAGCGATTCGCTGCGACGAGTAATTGCAGAGAAATGATTCTGGTGCATTCTGCATTGTAAGAAAACATCACTCTTATGCGGAGACGGCGAGCGTTGAATCAAGCTTCTCACCCGTCCGAACACGAATCACTTCGATCAAATCACTGACCATAATTTTGCCATCTCCGGTTTGTCCCGTGCGAGCGACTCGCTGAATCGTATCGACGACCGGTCGAACCTGCTCGACCGGGACGATGACTTCTAAGACAACCTTGGGCAAGAACTCCGCTGAGCCGTTGGCGAGATTGTCGGCTGACCGGCGATGAACGTTCCCACGCACGTCCGCCACAGTCATACCAGGGACCCCCAACTGCACCAGCGCGGCCGCCACTTCTTCCAATCTGAAGTGACGGATGATGGCCTCGATTTTTTTCACGGCGCTGCTCCTCGCCGAGTTTTTGAAGTGACTCCATTCAGACGGCGGAGAACGTGCTGTCCGTTCTCCCACCCGATGTGACGCAACAAGCTCGACGATTAGTAAAAGATGTAGCCTTCCTCGCCATGTTGGCTGAGATCAAGGCCTTGGATTTCGTCATCTTGGCTGGCACGCAGGCCAACCAGTGCATCGACAACCTTCAGAATGATGAAGGTCCCGACCAACGTCAGCAGCAGTCCCGCACAAGCAGCGACCACTTGATTGATGAGTTGCTGCGAATTGCCTTCCAGCAGGCCACCCTTTCCAGCACCCGCAATCGCGCTGCTAGAAAACACACCGGTCAGAATTGCTCCGGCCAAACCACCGACACCGTGAACGCCAAACGCATCCAACGAATCGTCGTAGCCGAATTTTGATTTGACCGACGTGCAGGCGACGTAGCAGACCACTCCGGCAATCACACCTAAGATCATGGCCGAAGCCGGAGTCACGTAACCAGCTGCTGGGGTAATGCAAACCAAACCTGCCACGCAGCCGGAGCAAGCTCCGAGAATGCTGGGCTTACCGCGCTTGATCCACTCGATGCCGGCCCAAGCCAACGTACCAGTCGCAGCCGCCAAATGTGTGGCGACAAACGCAGAGACGGCTTGCGCGCTGGCCGCTCCGGCACTCCCCGCATTGAAACCAAACCAACCGACCCACAACATCGTCGCACCTATGAAGGTGTAAGTCAGATTGTGTGGAGGCATCGGCTCTTGGCCGAATCCCAATCGTTTACCCAACATGACGGCACAGAGCAAGGCGGATGCCCCCGAAATCAAATGCACCACGGTACCACCGGCGAAGTCCAACGCACCAAATTTCGCCGCTGCATTCGCATGATTGAACCAGCCGTCAGCAGCCCACACCCAATGTGCTACTGGGCAATACACGAACGTGCCCCACAGAACTGAAAACAGCACCATCGCGCTAAACTTCATGCGTTCGGCAAAGGCACCGCAGATCAATCCCGGAGTAATGATGAAGAACATCATCTGGTAAATCATGAACAACAAGTCGGGAATCGTCAGCCCGTGGAAGGCATTCAGTCCATCGCCACTGACGGCAATCCCATTGAGCATGGCTTTATTAAGCCCGCCACAGAAGCCACCAGCGATGCTCGCATCAAAAGCGAGGCTATAGCCCCACAACACCCAAACCGTAGACATCAATCCCATCAAAATGATGCACTGCATCATGACTCCGAGGATATTTTTCTTGCGAACCAAGCCACCGTAAAACAAGGCCAGTCCCGGTGCCGTCATCATCAGCACAAGTGCCGAGGACACGAGCATCCAGGCGGTATCGCCGGTGTCGAGTTTCGGGGGAGCAGCCGGAGCTGCAACCGCTTCTGCGACAGGTGGAGCGACCTCTTCCGCGAAAGAAATACCGCCGAACGCAAGCAATAAAATGCCTGCAAGAATCAGCCGAGCGCTAATCAGAGTCTTCATTTGCGTCAAACCTCCGTTGGGTAAATGGTGGTTGCGTGGGCCACCATGCGAGCGTTTCGCTCGATATTACCGATCTGCCTCCTCGCCGCTTGGCGAATGGAACTGGCATCGGCTCAACGGTACTCTTCGCATGGCGTGTGCCAATCGAAAACGTGCTCAGAAGGACGTGCTCCGCGTGCGACTTGTCCCGAATCATTTCTTTCATCTCTCGGCTGATGAAGCGTGTCTACTTTCAGTGACGGCGTTCGTGATCGGATTGGTAATCGGTCCGCTGCTCGCCGCGTGGGCGAATCGACTGTGTGACGAACCGCCACGTCGTCGCGAAACGCTCATCACAACGTTGCTCACCGGCTGCCTGTTTGCACTCGGCACGTTTGCGATCGTGGCCCTTGAAGGACAGCGAATACACGAAGTGATACCGTCTGTCTTCTGGCGAAACGGTCGCCTGCTGTCACACTTCGTGTTACTCGCGTTGTTGATCACGGCCACAGCGACTGACCTGCGGGAATACATCATCCCCGATTGGATCACGTATTCCGGAACGCTTTTCGGAGTGCTACTCGCCACAGTGTCCGGTGACACGCAACTCATTCATTTTTGGGTCGATTGGAACCATCCGCTCGTTGGTGCGATGGGGCCTGAAATTCCGGAATGGATCAAACAGCATCCGCATCTACATGGACTCGCTTGGAGTCTCGCTGGAGCCACAGTGGGAGCGGGGATCACTTGGCTGTCGCGGTTGATCTCGTCGTTCGTACTTGGCCAAGAAGCGATGGGATTCGGCGACGTGACACTGATGGCCATGATCGGCAGCTTCCTCGGTTGGCAACCAATGGTCTTTGTTTTTTTGCTGGCCCCATTCTGTGGCATCTTTGTGGGAATCGCCGTGAAAACGATGCTCAATCGCTCGTTCGTTCCGTACGGGCCGTACCTGAGTGTCGCCGCGTTGATCGTGATGTTTTACTGGCGATGGATCTGGCAATGGGAACCTACTCCGCACGTGTCGATCCGCAAGCTGTTTGGCGATATCCCCAGCTTGGCAATCCTCGCAGCAGTGTCGTTCGTGCTGTTGAGCGTACTGCTGGCAATCGCCCGCTGGTGGCGAGGGTCGGCATTGATCGTTGTCGAGTTCCCGGATCAGGTGGGGGAAGGCGGAGGGCGGAGGGCGGAGGGCGGAGATGGGGCAAAAAACGGCGAAACTCCTATCCCGTAGAACGGTTTTTCAAACAGTTCTACATGCACGTTTCCCCTCCTGTGTGAGTTCATATCCCACAATGACCGATGACAAACGACCGATAACCACTGATCAATGCCGCCCACATTTGGTCAACACTCAAGACATTTTTACTCGCGCACCCACAGCACAGGATCAATCCCATAACTCAGCTTGAGTAACTCGTATAACGTCGGTGTCTGCGAACGCAGACGATCAGGGCGTTCGAGGAAACATTCCGTCGCCACGCAGAAGAACTCTTCAGGACTTTCCGCCGCGTACTCATCAAGTAACGTGCGGCGTCCACGATCAGTTGCGAGAACTTGCCGATCAAACTCGGCGTGGAATGCCGCCAGCCACGACTCGCCGCTCGCCGTCCGCGTCTGTTTTAGCCGATCACCCAAGAGTTCGAGTAGCACGTGAGCGAACTCGTGCAGCACGACGTTTTGCCCGGCAGGCGTGATGTGCTCGGCGTTCGGAACCTCGCTCCAGACCAAGATCACCGTCCCGCTATCGACACATGCCTCGCCAAGATGTTCGTCTTCGGAGTCATCTTCCAACTGCTGCATCCAGTCACCGTGTGAGTAATCCACACCATCGACTCCGATGCTCGCGCGTCGCCCCTGATATGGCGTCGGATGCACGACCACATGCCACACTCGTTCGAGCCATTCGTCATCCAATCCCAGCACGAGCAACGTCGCATATCCGGCGATGATGACCTTCACTTGGTCAGTAACAACGAAGTCCCGACATCCTTCCCACACGGTCGCCAACACAAAGACTTGAACGCGGTGCTGCCACTTTTCTCTGAGTTCATTCGGCAATCGTGAACTCTGTTTGACATGCCGACACAAGAGGTCATCCCACGCCGACGGAAACGGCTCGGCCAACCAACGACGACGGCGACGTGCTTTGAACCAACCAAACATGGAATTCAGAAGCCTCAACGTAACACTTTCGGACGGTCTGTGATTCGATCAAACATCCGCAGCGCAGAAAATGACTGGCGACCTGTTTGCACGATTCTCAAAGGAACGACGTTAGGCTGCAATTGATACTTCGATTTGCACACAACATCACGACAGAAGGCTGCAAACCGGTGATTAACATCGGCGATCCGCAAGCACCATTCGCCCCACGAGCAAGAACACGGCGAGCCAACTCAAGGCGGATACAATCGCTCCCGCTTTCCAACCGGGGACGGCGAAGCGAAACACGACTGAATGTTCGCCGGGTGCGAGCGGCACGGCGCGGAAGGCAATGTTTGCGGGAAGAATTGCGGTCGTTTGATCGTCAACTGTCGCTGACCAACCGGGATGAAGGAGATCCGTCAGCACGAGATAGCCATGTCCAGTTGAAGTTGCTCAGATGCGGACTTCGTTATCGGCATACGATTCGATCGTGGCTGTCGCAAACGATGCTCGTGCGGAGTCACTCGGCCAGATGTCACGTTGCAGCAGCAGTGTTTCGCGTGGGTTGAGTTGTTCGAGCAATCGCGGCAACTTGCTTCCTTGTGTGGCGTTGCCGGACTCGGTCACTTGGCCGATCACGAATGCGCGCGGCAGAACGGATTGATTCTCGAAAATCGCATAGTCCCAAGGTTTACTCGGCAGATGTGACGGCTCACTTTGTGGCTGTGTGATTTCTGCGGGGACGCTGCCGGTGGCCACTCGCCTCCAACCAGCGATCTCCCGCTGCTCGACTGGCATAATTGCATAACGAACTCCCGCCAGATCAACGAGCGGCTTGTGCAAGTCACGAAAGCTCGGAAGCTGAAAGCCACCAGGGTCGAGCTTCGACCCTTCCGGCGTCAGCGCATCCAAGAACAGCGCGTAACACAGAAACATGAATGGCTCATAGCCAAGCAGTTTTTGCACGCCGTCTTGATGAGCCTCGCGGTCGTCATACAGGCCCATTCCTGAGAGCACACGATCGATCGTGCGATGCTCGCGAAAGAATTGCGAGATCGACGAATCGTGACGCCAAGCGGATCGCGGAATTGTGGCAAAGACGCGTGCTGAGAATGTTCCGAGTTCGCACGCGATCACAGCGAAGATCACGCAACTCGCCCATTTAAACCCGCGATCTCGTGTCGAACGACCAACAACAAGACCATCGCCAACGAATCGTGACCAAAGCGAGTCCCATCCGATCGCAGCCAACGCCGCGACGATCATCGAACTGAGATACAAAACGCGCGCCCGCGAACGGAATGAGGCGATGCCCGGCAACCACGCATGGCACAAGCGGAACAACGGCGAGCGTGCTCCAAACGCGAAGAACACCGTCACCGCCAGCATCCACAAGAGTCGCTGAGTTCCCGGTCGCTCTCGAGCAATCAACATAGCCAGCAGCACCAACAAAGCTGGGACGACACCGAAATGAAAACAAAAACCCCCAACCGCCAAATGCCGTCGCTTGGCTTTCATGCAAGCCCAGCGAGTTTCAAAGCAACGAAACGTGGCTCCACTTCAGTCCATCGCCTGATAATTCAAGAGGCAATCCTGACCCTCGCACGGAAAGCCGACTGTTGCTGAATGTCGGCAACAGTTCGACCACTAGCCCTCAAACAAGCAACTGCGATCGCGAATTTGTCGCTTTTGCGAGCGCACACTCCGAGCGTGTCCGACATCGTCGGCGATGAGTGTTGGGCGGTGGAGTTGTCAGTGAGCGAGGCTTTCGGTTCGCAGAACCAGTGAGGCGG
>JAPLNX010000116.1 GCA_026400935.1 Planctomycetia bacterium
ATTCCTTCGTCAGTGGCGGTTCCTCAAACGTGACGTCGCCGATCTTGGCCGCCGGTGGTGAGAACTTCCGTTTTGGCGGCGGGTCGTTGGATTGGGCTTTGAGGCTTTCGATCACTTCCGTCGCGGCGGTGCTGACCGACTGACTCTCTTCCGAAGCGTTCACGATGACCGAGTCTTTGTAGAGGATCAGACTCGCGCCCGAGCCCCAGCGGCGATTGCCCGACTCTTTACCGACACCGGTCTGCCAGAGTTGCTTGCCATCGAGATCAAACGCGACCACGCCGCACTTGCCGAAGAAGCAATAAACCCGCTCGCCGTCCGTCACCGGCGTGCTGCTGGCGTAACCGTGCTCGGAGATGTAGCCCTGATAGCCGTCTTCCGGCAGCTCGCCCGGAACGGCCTTCGTCCACTGAATTATTCCATCCGAACGGCTCACACAAACGAGATGCCGCTGCAACGACTTGATGTCACCGCCGCTCGCCTTCGGCACGCCATAGCCCGAATAGCACGTCACGAAGATGCGATCGCCGATCACAATCGGACTGGAGGAACCCGGACCGGGTAGCTCGACCTTCCAGCGCAGGTTTTCGGTGTCGCTCCAAGTCAGCGGCACATTCAATTCGGCTCTGATCCCCGCACCGTTCGGCCCACGGAACTGAGTCCAGTCCGCCGCGTTTGTTGTTCGTGCCACCAGCGTCAAGGCAATGCAGAAAGGAACAATTCGCAGCAAAAACGGTGTCGGCATCGTGTTCTCAATGGGGTTTGTCAGAAGGCGAACGGACTGGCCGGGGAGGATTTCCGAAACGACGATGGAACACCAACGCGGCGGCAGAGTTTCGCGGACTTTCGGCAGCATCGGAAAGTGCCCGGTTCGTCTGTCTTCGGTTCGCCTTTCCTCTTCCTTTTTGGCAGCGATTTTTTTTGAGCTACGACCGTCGTAGGAATCCTTCCAGGATCGGGACGTGTCCAGCGGCCGGCTCTTTGGTCGCTGTCAGCAGCGTGATTGTCGGATTGTCGATCGTCTTGAGAAGTTGATCGATTTCGTCTCGGCGGTCCTCAAGTTCGGCCGCGTATCGAGTCGCGAATTCACCGTGACGAGTGGCGTCTTCGTGAAACCATTTTCGCAACTCGGTTGATGGAGCAAGCTCCTTGGCCCAACGGTCGATGCGGGCATCCGCTTTGGTGACGCCTCGCGGCCAGAGACGATCGACGAGCATGCGATAGCCATCGACTGCCGAAGGCAAGTCGTAGATGCGTTTGATGCGGAAGTCAGTTGCCATCGGATGAACTTCCGCTGAGGCGTGCTGAGACGACGCTGAGTTTTTCCATGCGGCTGCGGAGCGTGTTCGGGTTGAGGCCCAAGATTTGTGCGGCTCCGTGAGGTCCGGCGATCACTCCGCGTGTGTGGTTAAGGACGGCGCGAATGTGGTCTCGTTCGACTTGGTCGAGCGGCAGAAGTTGGAGCGATCGCGGCGTGGTCCGTTTGTGGATTGGGATGGCTCCATCGGGCAGCGCCAGCGTTGTGCCCTGAGTCAGAATCATGGCTCGCTCAACGACGTTCTCCAGTTCGCGGACGTTGCCCGGCCACGCGTAACCGCGCAGCATCGAGCAGACGTCGTCGGAAACGTTGTGAACTTTCTTCCCCAATCGCGGGCCGAGCTTCTTGAGGAAGAGGCGGACGAGGGACGGGATGTCTTCGGGGCGCTCTCTTAGCGGCGGGACCGAAATCGGGAAGACGTTGAGCCGGTAGTACAGATCTTCGCGAAACGTTCCCGCCTCGACCATCTCCAGCAACTTGCGATTGGTGGCGGCGAGGACTCGTGCGTTGACTCGGATTGTCTGGCTCCCGCCAACTCGCTCGAGTTCGTGTTCTTGCAGCACGCGCAGCAACCGGGTTTGTGCGGCAAGTGGCATCTCGCCGATTTCGTCGAGAAAGACCGTTCCGCCTTCGGCCAATTCGAAGCGGCCGAGTCGCTGTGTTGTCGCACCGGTGAAGGCTCCCGATTCGTGGCCGAAGAGTTCGCTCTCCAGCAGCGATTCAGCGAGGGCCGCGCAGTTCACGCGGACGAACGGGCCATGCTCGCGTCGGCTCATCTTGTGAATCGCCTTCGCAACCAGCTCCTTGCCAGTGCCGGTCTCGCCGAGAATCAACACGGTACTATCGGTCGCCGCGACCAGGTCGATGTTGCGGAGCACTTTCAAGATCGCATCGCTCTTGCCAACGATCTCGGCAAAGTCTGACCGGGATCGCAGTTCCTCACGGAGATACGCAACCTCGGCCTCCATCCGCTCTTGCTCGGTTCGCAGTCGTTGCTCGCGGAGTCGTGTGTCGTCGAGTTCGTGTTCGGTTCGCCGTTGAATCAACTCTGCTGTTGCACGAGCCGCGAAGATGTGAAAGATCGACAACGCCCGTTCGTCGGCCGGCATCGGCCGGTCGTCGATCACCGCGAGATGCCCGATGACCTTGCCGCCACCGTCGATCATCGGGATCGCCAGGTAACTTCTCGCGTTGAGACTCTTCAGAATCTCGTTGGTCGGAAACGTCTCTTGAACTCCGTCGGCGAAGTGCTGGATGGCCCCTGACATCGCGACGTTCTTGCACGGTGTCCCCTCAAGTTCGAACTCCATGTTGGCCTGATGCTGGTCATCGACCCAGACGGCAAGAGTCCTGACAGCGGTGCATTGGAGAGTGAACTCTGCCACGAACGCGCACTTCGCATTCAGTGAAATTGCGAGGTACTGCACCAGCGACCGAAAGAGATGCTCGCCTCGAGCCGACGCGGTCCCTTCGACAATGGAACGCAGCGTGGCGTCCACAATCGGAGGCCCCGAAGTTTTCATTCCAATGTCGGTTGTGTGACTCAAGGGGCGCAATTCTTGATTCGGTCAAATCCACTCAAAACCGTGTTGGCTCACGACATGTCGTGAGCCAACACGACATATCGTACCGAGTTCAGTTCCGCTGGGACATGAGCTGTGGACTCAAGTCAAAGCTGAGACGTGACTTGAAAGCTTTAGTGTGTCTCAACACTTGGGTGGAACGAACCTTGCTTTAGTAAATCTCGTTCCAAACCGAGTCATCGTGATTCGGACTAAAACCAGCCAAACTAAGAAGGCGAGTTGTCCATGATCCAAATGAAGTTGAATCGCTACGGAGCCATTGCGCTGTGCGTGGCGACTGCGTTGCCAGTGGCCCTGTTCACAGGTTGGGGAGCGTCGGCAGAACCGAAGTCCGCCGTTGCGGCAGATCAAACCGCACCGCTGAAAGCAGCGACTGCAATGAAGGGAGCCAGCTACAACGCGAAGGGAGAACTAATTCGTCCGGCGAACCACCATGAATGGATCTTCGTCGGAGCACCGGTCACGCCCAACGACATGAACGACGGCAAAGCCGCGTTTCCAGAATTTCACAACGTCTACATCGATCCGGCCAGCTTCGGCACCTACAAGCAGACCGGCAAGTTCCCCAACGGAACTGTGATCCTGAAGGAACTGGTCTCGGTGGGTGGTAAAGAAATGACGAGCGGCAAGGGGTATTTCCAAGGCGACTTCGTCAGCTTGGAGGCGATCGTCAAGGACACGACTCGATTTAAGGAGGAACCGGGCGGTTGGGCCTTCTTTCGATTCGGCGAAGCTCCGAACTACAAGCCGACCGGCGCTCGCATGAAGACTGCCGATTGCAACTCGTGCCATGCTGCAGCCAATGAAGATTACGTCTTCACAGCAACATACCCGGTGCTGCGCGCCGCCAAACCAAAGTCCGCCGCCAAGTAATCGCGGTCACTGCTCCGACGTGACTTATCTTTCAACGACACCTCATACAAATCGAGTAATCCGCATGTCCAAGATCGCCATTGTCATTCTCGCAGACGTCGAAGGGGCCGAAGCCCTCGGTCGAATCGTCAACGCGCTCAACGCAGCCAAAGAGTTTCAAGAGGGAAAAGATCAGGTGAAGGTCGTTTTCAGCGGAGCCGGAACCAAGTGGATCGGCTTGCTCGCCGACCCCAAGCACAACTTTCACGGGCTGTTCGCCGGATTGAAAGAACAGATCGACGGAGCCTGTGGCTTCTGCGCCGGAGCGTTTGGAGTGACCGACGCAGTCAAATCAGCCGGAATCTGTGTGCTCCAGCAATTCGGCACCAACATGAGCTATCGCCAACTGATCAACGATGGATACCAGATTCTGACGTTCTGAAAGAGCAGCATTGATCGCCAACATTCACTCAGATGAAGTTGCTTTTCTCAGTTGAGCCGCAGTGAATTTGCATCGAGATCAGGAGTGCCGACCTGTCTATGGGGATCGACTCATGGCCCCCCAATGTGCTCCCAGAATGCGTCGCCATTCCATCGAGTGCTCTCCCAGTGTTTTAGGCGAGTTTTCCGCGCTCTTGGCGAGCGTGGCTACGGCAACCGATTCTGTCTCCGAATAGATTAGTTCCGGCTGATAGGAGATCGACACTCTACTCCACGACACGAAAGACATCATTCTTCTTGATGACCGCCGGATTCGCACCGCTGCCGAATTCGAGATGACAGTCGAAAAAGATTCCGACCGGCGCGTCGTCGGGAATTGTGATCTCGGCAGTGACGAGGTTTCCTTCTCGCTCGATCTTCGTCGCGTCGAACGGACCGATCTGCACCCAGCTCGGCTTGTCGGCTGGCAATCGGCGACGAGCGTTTTCCGGAGTCAGCTCAAACTGAATCGAGTGCGTCTTGCCTCGCGCCGCTGTGCCCGGACGAACGCTCGCGATGACTTGCTCCATGCGAGTTCCCGGCTGCGTGTTGTCTTTGATGGCTCCCTCGCCCGCACGGTTCAGGCCGCGATTGTTCGACGGTTCAACGACTCCCGCATAGCCACCGAGGATGTACGGGAACCGGCCCGGCGTGACGTGATAGTGATAACCGCGCGGCTCGTCCTTGTGCCCGTTGCAGACATCCAAAGCGCGATCGCCCTTGAGATCCTTCGCCATGACGCCCGGATCTTCATACGGTCCATAGAGCGGGAACCCATCGAACGCGAAGCCAATGATCGGCGAGTGCTGCTGGCCGTCGTCCGCGAACGGCGACTTCACGCAGCTCGGATACTTGTGGTAGTGATAGACGCCGGTCTGCTGAGGATGTCCGCAACACGAATCGAGCCACACTTCCGAATAACCTTCAACGGCGTTCTGCCCCTCCATCTCGAACGGGTTGAAGAACACGACGCCATTGAGCGCAGTCCCGATTGCTCCCATCGGCAGTCGAGTGATCTTGTCCGCCAGCTTCGGTTCGAGCGGCAAGCGGAACTTGAAGCTCTGCACGCGAATCGAATTTGGATTGCCGCTGTTCGGAAACACGGCCGTCGGATGATTCGGATACCCCTGGCTCTCGATGATCAGGAACCGTTCGTCATGACTGACGCGAACGTTGTCGATGCCGTCCTTGTTCGAGTCCTTCGTGTGGTACGAAAACAAATCCACGAACCGCTCGCCGTCACGATAGAAGTAGACCGGCTTGTCCCCCGTTTTCTCTTTGACGAACCAACGCCCGCCGATCGGCCTGAGGTCGTTTTGCGGTATCGGTTGGTCGTCGCTCTGCGCCGTCCGCAGTACCAAGGTGAGGTATGTCGAAATCAACAACACGCTGCTGATCGCGGTGACCGAAACAATTCTTCGCATGGAGTGAATTCTCTGAAAAGCGGAATCAACACGATTGTGATTCGGGAACCAGGTTGGGAATCACATCATGATTGAACCCGACAGTCGGCAGAAAGTTTCTGTCGAGCGACAAGTTTGATATTCACAACCACAGGACCGCCCCAAAACTGTTCATTCCGGAAGTGGCCGGTCAGATAAAACGTTTAGCAACAAATTCCGTGGCGGATAAAAACATCTCGTCACCATCGTCAATCCTGACTGACTCCCTTTGAAAACAGCACCGTAGTCAGCAAAATGGCGAAGCCGGTCGCAGGACCAGCTCATTAAGTCTACTCGCATTGAAAAGTAAGCAGTTGGGTAAGCTTCCCGCCGGTCATTTCTCGGAAAATTCGACCGGCGAGAAGCCAATTCCACGATACCGGTCCACTTAGAGTTTCGTCAGCTCATTGTTACTTACCCGCCTCACAAACTTCACACCTAAATCGAGGAGCCGTACTCATGCGACTCACCTGCCTGCTCAGTTTTTGTCTGTGCTTGTTGCCTCAGGGTCTGTTGACGACGCAAGCTGCTCGGGCCGATGAGGCGATTGTCTACAACCGCGACATTCGACCGATCCTGACCGACATGTGCTTTCCGTGTCATGGACCGGACAGTGCGGCTCGGAAGGGGGACTATCGGTTGGATCGGCGCGACGACGCGATCGGCAAGAAGGTGATCGTGCCGGGGAAGCCGGCTGAGAGCGAGATGATCCGACGCATTCTCGCCAGCGATGCGGAAGAGATCATGCCGCCGCCGGCCACGAAGAAGGTTTTGACGGCGGCTCAAAAGGAGTTGCTCAAGAAATGGATCGCGAGCGGCGCGGAGTATCAGCCGCATTGGTCGTTCATCGCTCCCGTTCGACCGGCGTTGCCGAAGGTGAAGAACGAGGCGTGGGCGAAGAGCCCGATTGATCGCTTCGTGCTGGCGAAGTTGGAGGAACGGGGACTGACTCCCGCGCCGGAAGCGGATCGGAGGACGTTGGCTCGGCGAGTCAGTCTCGACGTTACCGGGCTGCCGCCGAGTGTTGAGTTGGTCGAAGAGTTCGTCGCGGACAAAGCCGACAACGCGTATGAAAAACTGGTCGACAAGCTGCTGGCGACGAAGCAATGGGGCGAGCATCGCGGGCGGTATTGGCTTGATGCGGCGCGGTATGCCGACACGCACGGCATTCACTTCGACAACTACCGCGAGATTTGGGCCTATCGCGACTGGGTCATCAACGCGTTCAATCGCAACCTGCCGTTCGATCAATTCACGATTGAACAACTCGCGGGGGATCTGTTGCCGAACAAGACGCTCGATCAACAAGTCGCGTCGGGCTTCAACCGCTGCAACATCACGACCAACGAAGGGGGCTCGATCGCGGAAGAGTACCTCGTGCTTTACACCCGCGATCGAACGGAGACGACTTCGCAAGTGTGGCTGGGACTGACGACCGGCTGCGCGGTGTGCCACGACCACAAGTTCGATCCTATCTCGCAGCGGGAGTTTTATTCGCTGGCTGCGTTCTTCAATAACACGACGCAGGGGGCGATGGACGGCAACGTCCCGAACACGCCGCCGATTCTCAACGTGCCGCTAGAAGCCGACCGGCCTCGCTGGGAGGCGTTGATCGCGGAACTCCCGCAGGCTCAGAAGAAGATCGAAGACCGCAAGTTCGCCGTTCGGCCGATGTTTGATCTGTGGCTGACGACGGCGACTCCGGAATCGCTCGGTGGTTCGCTGCCGCAGAAGGATTTGCATTTGCACGCGGCTCTCAACGAGGGACAAGGGAAGGTCGCGAAGATCGTGGTTGAAGGACAGCCGCGCGACGTCACGCTGAATGATTCGGCGACGTGGCAGCCGGGTGTCTCGGCTCAAGCGTTGCAAATTCAAGGGGCCGCGTGCGACGTGGCCGATGCCGGTGACTTCGAGAAGGATCAACAGTTTTCTTATGCCGCGTGGGTGAAGTTGCAGGCCAACGATTCGTCCGGAGCGATCGCCGCTCGCATGGACAAGCCGACGGGGTATCGCGGCTGGGATTTTTGGAATCAGGGCCGACGCATCGGGACGCACATCATCAGTGCTTGGCCGGACGACGCGTTGAAGGTCGTCAGCCAAACGCAGATCAAAGCGAACGAATGGACTCACGTGGCCGTCACCTACGATGGGTCGGGCAAAGCGGCGGGCGTGAAGGTTTACCACAACGGACAAGTGCAGAAGACCAACGTCGAAAACGACAAGCTCAAAGGCTCGATCAAGACGAGCGTGCCGTTCCGAGTCGGCTCGCGCAGCGCGGGCGAACCGCTGGCTGCCGCCGGTGTGCAAGACTTGCGGCTTTACAAACGAGCGTTGTCGGATGCCGAAGTGGAATCGCTGGCGAAGGTGACTCGCTTTGCCGGCATCTTGACGAAAGCGGCCGATCAACGAACAGACGCCGAAAAGAACGAAGTCTTCCCGTGGTGGCTCGGCTCGAATGACAAACCGTATCAAGAGTTGTCGGCTCAATTCTCAGCGCTCGAAGGGGAGCAGAGCGCGATCAAGTCGCGTGGCACGATCGCGCATGTGATGAATGAGAAGTCGGAAGAGGCGATCGCGTACATCCTCGCTCGCGGCGAATACGACAAACGCAAAGACCCGGTGAAGGCGGTCACTCCCGCCGTGCTTCCGGCGTTTCCGAACGAAGCCCCGAAAAATCGGTTCGGTCTCGCGCAGTGGCTGCTGCGTCCCGAACATCCGCTGACCGCGCGCGTCACGGTCAATCGCTTCTGGCAAGAACTCTTTGGCACCGGCATCGTAAAAACGGCGGGAGATTTCGGCATTACCGGCGATCTCCCCTCGCATCAAGAGTTGTTGGATTGGCTGGCGGTCGACTTTCGTGAGAACGGCTGGGACGTCAAGAAGTTTTTCAAGCAACTACTGATGTCGAACACTTACCGACAAGCGGCTGTTGTGACGCGAGAGAAGCTGAATGTTGATCCGCAGAACCGGTTGATCTCGCGCGGCCCACGGTTTCGCATGGATGCCGAAATGATCCGCGACTATTCGCTGGCCGCGAGTGGTCTGCTCGTCCCGAAGATCGGCGGGCCGAGCGTCAAGCCGTATCAACCGGATGGTGTCTGGGAAGCGGTCGCGATGATCGGCAGCAACACCCGCGACTACAAACGAGACACCGGCGAAAACCTGTATCGCCGCAGCCTCTACACGTTCATCAAACGGGCGGCCCCGCCGGCGTCGATGGAAATCTTCAACGCCACCGCTCGCGAAACGTGCCTCGTCCGCCGCGACCGGACCAACACGCCGCTGCAAGCGCTCGTCACGCTCAACGACGTGCAACACATAGAAGCCGCGCGACATCTCGCGCAAACGGTGCTGAAGACCGGCGGTGAGACATTCGATTCGCGAGCCGACTTGCTCGCGAAACGCTTGCTCTCGCGACCGTTCCGCGCTGACGAACGAGCCGTCGTGCAAACATCGCTCAACGATCTCGTGGCGCACTATCAAGCTCACGCCGACGACGCGAAGCAGCTCATCAGCTTCGGCGAATCGAAGCCCGATGCTGGACTCGATCCCGCCACGCTCGCCGCTTGGACGATGCTGACGAACGAGGTCTTGAATCTCGATGAGGTATTGAACAAGTAGAACGACTTACGGTTAGCGATCTCAAAAAAAGAATTCGTGCTTCCCAGAAATTCAGCCTTGGAATGTCCGATAAAAATAAGGAATAGGCCATGAATCTGTTTCAGGAATACCAACGCAACATCACTCGCCGTTATTTTTTCTCACAAGGTTCGCACGCGGTCGGTTGGGCGTCGCTCGCGGCGTTGATGGGGCGTGACCCCGGAATCGCCGGAGCGGCGGAAGTCGGCAATGCGGCCGCGCTGCCGAAGACGAATCTGCAACACTTCGTCGGCAAAGCCAAGCATGTGATTTATCTCCACATGGTCGGTGGTCCGCCGCAAATGGACTTGTTCGATTACAAACCGGTGATGAATGACTGGTACGACAAAGACTTGCCGGAGTCCGTTCGTAACGGTCAGCGGCTGACGACGATGACCAGCGGGCAGGCTCGCTTCCCGATCGCGCCGTCGAAGTTCAAGTTTCAACAACATGGCGAATGCGGCATGTGGCTTTCGGAACTGCTGCCGTGGAAAGCCAAGATGGTCGACGACATGGTCTTCATTCGTTCGATGAATACCGAAGCGATCAACCACGAGCCGGCGATCACCTTCATCCAAACCGGCAACCAACTGACGGGCCGGCCCTGTCTGGGGGCATGGGCCAGTTACGGACTCGGCTCGTTGAACGAAAACCTGCCGACGTTTGTGGTGATGGTCGCGAAGCCGACGAATACCGAGCAGGTGCAAGCGATTTCCGCTCGGCTGTGGCAGTCGGGCTATCTTTCCGGCGAACACGCCGCAACGAGTTTCCGCAGCGCGGGCGATCCGATTCTCTACATCAACAACCCGCCGGGAGTGCCGACGGAAATTCGACGTAAGACGCTCGACGGGCTTAAGCAACTCAACGAACTGACTCTGCAACAGCTCGGCGATCCGGAGACGCGGACGCGGATCGAGAACTACGAGTTGGCGTTTCGAATGCAAACGAGCGTTCCCGAGTTGACCAACATCGCCAGCGAAACCGAAGCCACGTTGAAGATGTACGGCGACCAAGTTCAGAAGCCCGGCACGTTCGCAAACACTGTGCTGCTCGCGCGGCGTCTGGTCGAACGAGGGACTCGTTTCGTGCAGGTCTACATCAACAACTGGGACACGCACGCCAACGTCGCCGGCCGCCTGCCCGATCAATGCCGCGACGTCGATCAACCCTGCCACGCGCTGATTCAAGACCTCAAGCAACGTGGCTTGTTCGACGAAACGCTCATCATCTGGGGCGGAGAGTTCGGTCGCACGATTTACTCACAAGGTGGGGTCTCGCGACAGAATTACGGTCGCGATCATCATCCGCGCTGCTTCACTTGGTGGATGGCCGGAGGGGGAACGAAAGGAGGCACGATCCACGGCGAGACCGACGACTTCTCGTACAACGTCATCAAAGACCCGGTCCCGATCCGCGACTTTCACGCGACCGTGCTGCACCTGCTCGGCTTCGATCACGAGCGTTTCACGTTCAAGTATCAGGGACTCGACCAAAAGTTGACCGGTGTGGAGCATTGTCGCGTCGTGAAAGAGATTTTGGCGTGACAAAGTTCTCTGTGAGTTGATCGTGATCATCAATTCCGGCCTGCTTGACACCTTACAAATGTGCCAATACAAGGTTTGCCCGCGCGACGGAGCCCGGTCGATGTCCAGCAGGCTCTGCGAAAGCGAAAGGAACTCATGGCGAAGAAACCACTTCCGAAGAAAGCTCGGAAACCGGTGGCTCCGGCGAAAGCTGTAAAAACTTCGAAAAAATCTCCTGCGTCCTACGAGACGGAAATTCGCCGAATCGATCGTGAGATTCTTACGTTAATCAATCGCCGCGCTGGACTAACGACGGAAGTCGTTCAATTACAACCAGATCTGAAACAAGCAGTCTTCGCCCCATTGGCTGACGATGAGTTGTTGGCTGGATTGGAGACGGCTAATCCTGGCCCACTCCCGTCAAGCGCTGTTCGGGGTGTTTTTCGACACATCATTAGTGCGGCTCGGCGACAAGTTCGCATTACGCGAGTCGCTTACCTTGGCCCTGCCTACAGTTACACACACATCGCGGCTATCGAACGCTTTGGTGAGTCGGCGGACCTTGTTCCGGTAAGCACGATTGCAGCGGTGTTTGAGGAAGTGAACCGCAGTCACGCCGACTACGGAATTGTTCCGATCGAAAATAGTACGGATGGTCGAATCGTTGATACGCTGGACATGTTCACTCGATTGCCGCTGCGGATTTGTGGTGAAGTTCAAATCGCGATTCACCACAACCTCTTGGCACGCTGCCCGCGCGGTCAAATCTCTGAGATTTATAGCAAACCTCAAGCACTATCCCAGTGCCGTGAATGGCTGAGCAAGAACATGCCTCAGGCTCGGTTGCTGGAAGTCACAAGTACTTCCACTGCCGCACAATTGGCGCGGGATAAACCTGGAGCTGCTGCCGTCGCCAGCATGAGAGCAGCGGTTGAATACGACCTCAATGCGGTTGCTGAGTCGATCCAAGACAACAAGAACAATGTCACCCGTTTTGCCATTATTGGTGATGATGAAACTAAGCCGAGCGGAAAAGATCGCACGGCTTTGCTGCTTCAGATTCCACACAAGCCTGGATCGCTGGCTGACGCGCTTTCGGCATTTAAGCGTCACAAGATCAATCTGACTTGGATTGAGTCATTCCCACTACGCGGCCCAGAGTCCGGATATCTATTTTTCTTAGACTTTGAGGGACATTCGCATGATCCTCGAATCAAGCGGACGCTGGCTGAGATTGAACGCATCGCTGTTCGACTCGAAATTCTTGGTTCGTATCCTCGTAGCGAACCGTTGAACTAAGCGTCGTTGGCGGTCATCATCCGCCCTTCGCCAGATTGTTGGCCACGTCGGCTAGTCCGCGTGTTGCCTTGGAATTGCGAAGTTCTGGTTCTTGGTCACCAGGTATTTGAAGAGGTTGTTTTCATGCGACAAATTTTGGTCGCGGGTAACTGGAAGATGAATTTGTTGGGCGCCGCGGGCAGTTCGCTTGCCACTGCCTTGGCTGCGAAGTACCCGATTTCTGCCGTTGAAATTTTGGTTTGTCCACCGGCTCCTTATTTGGTTTCCGTTCATGCCAGGACCAGCGGTTCAGCCGTCCGTGTTGGCGGGCAAAATCTCTACTTTGCTCCGCAGGGTGCGTTTACGGGCGAAGTCTGCGGTGACATGCTTAAAGACGTCGGCTGCAGTTCGGTGTTGATCGGCCACAGCGAGCGACGTCAATTCTTCGGCGAGACCGACGATTTACTCGCCAAAAAGGTCGTGGCCGGTTTGCAGCACGGCTTGCAAGTTGTGCTTTGTGTTGGTGAGTTGCTCTCCGAACGACAGTCTGACCAAACAGAGGCAGTGCTTAAGAGGCAACTGTCTGGGCTGGCGCAAGTTTCTGCCGAGCAAATGGCAAACGTTGTGATCGCATATGAGCCCGTGTGGGCAATCGGCACCGGAGTCACAGCATCAACAGAACAAGCCCAACAAGCTCATGCGTTTCTCCGCAGTGAATTGAAAACTCTTTACGGAGAGCAGGTTTCCGCAGCCACTCGTATTCTTTACGGCGGCAGCGTTAAAGCCGACAACGCTCTCGAACTGTTGTCACAATCGGACGTTGATGGAGCGCTGGTTGGAGGTGCGAGCCTCAAAGCTGACTCCTTCATCTCAATCATCGAAGCAGGAATTCAGGCGATGAGCCTTCGGGCTTAAGCTAGTTTGCCTTTATTAAAGACAAGTCGAATCGTCTGAGGAAATCTGATGGATTATTTTTTGACATTGGCGTTGATGTTTGTCAGCGTGTTGTTGATCCTGGTCATTCTTTTGCAGCGCGGTCGCGGTGGTGGACTGGTCGGTGCATTGAGCGGCTTGGGTGGCCAAAGTGCGTTTGGCACAAAGGCGGGCGACACGTTTACTCGCATTACGATCGTCATCGCTGCGATCTGGGTCATGCTAGCTGGTATTAGTGGGCAAGTACTGCGCTCCAATACTGACAAGGGTAGGAATTTTGAAAAAGCAGATTTAAAGACAGATATTCAAGCTTCGACAAAAGACGGCAAGTCGTCAGCCCCCTTCAAGAACGATGACGCGGGTGATGAAGGTGGGGGAGGGAAGGGTACTACAAAGCCAGACACCGCGACTGATAACAAGCAAGACAAAGATGAAGAGCCTGCGAGGTTGAGTGAGGAAGCAGCAAAAAAGGAATCCAATAAACCGGAATCTCCAAATGCAGACAAAGACGAGAAGCCAGAGACTCCGTCGGATACGTCCAAAGAACCGGTGAAAAAAGAGGCGGAACAAAACAAAGAAAAGAGCGAGAAAAAAGAAGCTGACGGATCGGAGTCCGAATCCAAATAGTCTTGTGACTTTCTTTTTTTGTGCCGATCAGTCGTCCAACGTCCTCAAAAATTTAACGACGAAACGGCGGAGTTCACGAAAGTGGGTTCCGCCTTTCCTGCTTCAGACCATCCCGAAAAACCAATGAAATTAGGTGTCTTGTGTTGCTCAGCATGACAGGCTTCGGAAGCTCGAAAGGGCAAAGCGAACGGCTGAACGCCGTCGTTGAAATCCGCGCTGTCAACAATCGCTACTTGAAGATCAACTCCCGATTCCCCGATTCTTATGCGTCACTCGAAGGAGGGATTGAGCGTGTGGTTCGTGAGCGAGTAGCTCGAGGCACTGTAACGGCAGCCTTCAATGTCAGTCGCATTGGAGTGACGTCGGCCTCTCAACTCAACCTCAGCGTGCTGGGCGATTACTGGCGACAGATGAAGGATGTTTCGCATCAATTTTCCGTGGCGCTGCCGTCGGATATGTCGAGCTTGCTGAGCCTTCCCGGTGTCATCACCGAACATGGCCGCGAAGATTTGGATGCCGAAGCCGACTGGCCGCTCTTGAAGGATCTGCTTGAACAAGCACTGGTTAGTTTGCATGAGTTTCGAGAGCGTGAAGGTCGCTCAATGGCTGACGATTTGCGATTGAACATTCGGTTGATTGCGACAAACCTTGATGAGATTGCCAAAGGCGCTCCGGAGGTTGTGCGTGTCTACCGCGATAAATTGTTGGAGCGGATTCGCGAGTTGCTCAAGGGCTCCAACGCTGTCGTCAGTGAGCCTGATTTGATTCGCGAAGTCAGCCTGCATGCTGATCGTTGTGATATCAACGAAGAGATCACTCGCTTGCGTTGCCACTTGGAACAATTTGAATCGTTTTTGAACGACAAGGTTTCTCAGGGACGAAAACTTGATTTTCTGACTCAAGAAATGTCTCGCGAAGTCAATACGATCGGCTCTAAGGCAAACAATGTGTCGCTCGCACGATGCGTGGTGGAAATGAAGGCGGCAGGCGAACGGATTCGAGAAGTCTTGCAGAACGTGGAGTAGTGTCGGTGTCTGATTTGAGTTCGTCGTCTTCAACAGTGATGGATCCGGTTCGGGGCAGTGAGTCAGCGAGCGCCAATGGACTACGTGTGGTTGTATTGTCTGGACCAAGCGGAACTGGAAAATCAACACTCGTAAATCGGTTGGCCGCACAATCAACGACGAAGGTGATCAAGGCAATTTCGGCAACGACGCGCGGCCCACGAAATCAAGAAAAAGATGGACAAGACTATTACTTTTTGACACGCGAAGAATTTTTGCGTCGGCGAGATGCCGGTGACTTTTTAGAATGTTTTGAAGTTCACGGATCTGGCAACTGGTACGGGACCTTGAAGTCAGAACTCCAACGCGCACGCAACCAAGACGGTTGGGCGATGCTGGAGATCGACGTTCAAGGAGCGATGCATGTGGTCGCTCAATACCCAGAGGCCGTGACAATTTTTATTCGCACGCGATCTGAAGCTGACTTTGAGCAGAGGCTTCGCGAGCGAGGAACTGAATCTGAGGAAATCATTCAACGCCGTTTGCAGACTGCACGGCGTGAATTGGAAATGGCGGATCGTTACCGTTATCAGGTTATCAACGATGATCTGGATCGGGCCACATCCGAAATTGTTCAAATTCTGAAAGGCTTGGAGGACGAATCACATGCTTGAAGTTTTCAAAGACGAAGCCATCGTGAATAAAGTGGGTGGCCGATTCAAACTATCTTCGCTGATTCAAAAGCGATTGGTCGCGCTGAACCGCGGTGCCCGACCGCTTGTGGAACTGCTGACGAAGAATCCGATGGAGATCGTCGTTGCCGAAATTCTCGGTGACAAAATCTATTTGGACAACTCCGGCCATGTGGCGATCGCCGGTGATGGTGGCCCAACGGACGGTCGTAAGAAGCGTGACGCGGGATTGGATTTGGATAGTCTCACGTAAATGAAATCCCGCTCGGTGGCGTCATGACTGCTTCACATGAAATCGTGCTTGGCGTAACCGGCGGGATAGCTGCGTACAAAGCGGCCGACTTGTGCAGCAAGTTAGTGCAAGGTGGTTACGGCGTGACTGTCGTCATGACCGCCGCCGCCGAGCGTTTCATGGGTGCGACGACGTTTGAAGCACTCACAGGTCGGCCCGTGCATCGTGAGATGTTCGTACCGCAAGAAGGCTTTCAGCAGGGCGAGCACATTGGACTGGCTAGTCGTGCGAAGTTGGTGGTGGTCGCGCCAGCATCGGCAGATTTCTTAGGAAAGCTGGCGAACGGATTAGCGGACGATTTGCTTTCGACTCTGGCCTTGGCTACGACTGCACCGATCCTGTTGGCCCCCGCCATGAACTGCGAGATGTGGGCGAAGCCTGCGGTGCAGCGAAACGTGACTCAGTTGCGAGTTGATGGTTGCCACTTCGTGGAACCAGGAACCGGCTGGCTCAGTTGCGGCCAAGTTGGACAAGGCCGCATGGCTGAACCGCCAGAGATTCAGAAGGCGATCGTCACCGTTCTGACTAATCGTTCATTGTAGATCAGACCGTCCGTTTTCTTCTTGCAACTTACGACTTCTCAGGTTCGTCTGGATCGATCTGGTAAGTCTTGTCATCGAGGTTGACCAGCACCGGTTCGTCGAAGGCAATGTACTTGGCGAGCGTGCCGCTGTGTTTGGCAGCGAGGTCAAAGTACTCGCGACTGAATTGCTTCACGCGGATCGCGTTCTTGGATTGTTCGTCGGTAACGGTTGAGTCTTGCCATAGCTTGTTCTTACGGAAGAACGACTTTTGGCCGACTTGCCTGAGGTTGGAATCGGCAGGCTCGGACTTATCGGAGACCCTGTCTTCAGCGAATCCGCCGCTCGTGAGATTGGGCTTGTTGCCGGCTCGGCTCGATGGTGCGGCAGTGATCGCACTAAGCATCAGGCTAGTACCACGACCGAGAATTGATCCTCCATAAAAAGCGAGTTTGTGTCATTACTGCATCACCTTTAACGGAGGGTGGTGCGATGCCAAGGAAGGCAGTGCGGATTGAGGCGACGGAGCGGCAACTGGAAATCCTGCG
>JAPLNX010000010.1 GCA_026400935.1 Planctomycetia bacterium
CAATGCACTTCGTCGTCCAGTTGCAGAAAATCGCCTTCCCAAATGAGCTGAATTGGAACATGGCAATGCTCGACGCAGTTGAGTACTTCACTGACCGCTGGTTGTTGCCGATCCAAAAACTGCGGCGAGACGAACAACCGTTTCACCGGCAAAGTGCGAATCAAACCAGAGACGCCGTTGATGTGATCCGAGTCGGCGTGTGACAACACGACGCCATCAAGACGACTGAGTCCGCGATGCCAGAGCGCCTGCTGGACGACGTTTGTCGCACGTCGTGAATCACCCATCGTTCCCGCGTCGTACAACAGCGTGCGACCACCAGGAGTCTCGATCAAGACTGACAACCCATGACCCACTGACAAGATCGTGCAACGGAGCGGCCCTGATTGCCGAGGAATCAACGGCATGATCAACCCGATGATCATCCACAAGCAAAACGCTCGCCAGCCCACGTGCCAGCGAAGCGCTCGGCGACGCCACCAAAACAAACTCGCCAAGCAGACCACCGTTCCCACAAGCCGCCAAACCGGCGGGGTTGGCACGTAGAGATGCCCGCACGAAAAACTCGCAGCAACATCGACGATCAACAGCAGCAATCGCAACGACCAGTCAAACAAGATCGCGAGCCAACCGGCTAAGGTCGAACTTACGAAACCGAGCAACAACACGGAGTAACCCAAGCACAATGCCACACTGGCTACCGGCAACAACGGAATGTTCGCCAACACCCCGACCGGTGAAACCAAATGAAACTGGCCGGCAATCAACGGTGCGGTAAAAATCCAAATGAAAGTCGAAACCGACACAGACTCGCGTAAGGCATGCCACGTCAAAAGTAACAATCGTTTCGGCCAAGTCGTCGGAAGACTTTCGTTAAGGACATCAACAAGGTCACGTTTCACAGGCTGTTCCTGTTTGAGTTTGGCGTCTATCGATGAGGATTGCTCTTTCGCGGTTTGATCTGAATCAGCATCCGAATTCTCCGCGACTCGATGCCGACCGGATTGCCACAAAATCACCGCAACGGCCAGAAATGAGAGTTGTGCTCCGACGCTGAAAGTATCGGTTGGTGTCCACATCAAGACTCCCAAGCCAGTCACCGCTAAGAGATTCGCGCTATGCACAGGCCGATCCCACGGCCAGCCGAGTGCCGCGAGATACACCAATAACGACGCTCGTACCACCGGCGGCCCTGCATCGGTGATCGCCGTGTATCCGCCCACTAACGTCAGTAACAACACGGCGGAGATCAACCGCGATAAATTCAACAGTCGGCAAGTCACGCTGACGAACATCGCCAAGATTGCCACGTTTAATCCCGATATCGCCAACACGTGCATCGTTCCGCTTTCGACGAATGCCTCGCGTTGCTGTGGATTCATGCGCGTACGAGTTCCGAGCAGCAACGCGATCGCGACCGAGGTTGTTTCGGGGCTGAGAGTCTTCTTCAACAACGACTCGCACCGTTCACGGCCAGCAACTTGCCAGCGTTGTGCTTTCTCGAAGAGGCCCTCGTGTCGTTGATACACGCTGACTGCTTCCTGTGAACGACACCGCAACACCGCCCGAATTCCCTGCCGACGCAGCATCGCCGCGAAGTCGAATTCACCGATGTTTCCAGTTGGAAACGGCAAAGCCATTCGCCCGGTGAGTTGCACTTCGTCACCGACTCGCAGTTCGGAAACTTCGCTCGTGATATCAACTCGTACCAAGCCCGTTACATCGATCCACTTCTCGCCATCTCGCAATTGCCGACAGCGAATGACGAACGTTGTCCGAGTCAGCGACCGACCACTGCGAGGGGAATCGCGGCCATCGGAATGCGACACAATCGGTCGCTGCGTGATCACCCCACGTATTTGTGCCGGTGTCGCTTCTTCCTTTGCGAATAAACCGATCTCGGTCGTCCCGCAAACAGACCAAGCGTCATGATGCCGAACCGCACCGGCACCTGCGACCGCTACCAGCAAACAGCTCATGGTCAGCCATCTTTGCTTCGTGAATCTGGCAACGACGGAGGTTGCCAGTGCAGCGCCGGCAACGCTCAACAAAGCCCAGGCCGACCAACTCGCCAAGCTGTCCAAAACGATTCCGACTACGAACACCGCCAGAATCGAAATTGCGGGAGCTCGACGACGCTGATCGGTGTCCGCAAGAAGTAGCTTGGAAGAAGCGGCCATACGCTGGTTCCTAAACGCAGAACGTTGATCGGACAAAGCCTGAGTGAAACTGAGGGCCAACATCACTGAAACGGCTATTTTGTTCTATGCGACAAAGAAATTCACAAGCGAGTGTACAAGTCAGTCAAGGAAAATGTAGCCCTCAAGATGAGTCCCTCAAATGCCGTGTGAAGAAAGCAGGCCGACTTACAGGTGACGTTGCTTGACGGGCAGCTATAGTTCCTTTCCCAAAGGCCCAGAAATGAGAGACATGATATGAACCTCGCCGACTCCCAACTGACGGTCCGATCGGTCACGATTGACGATCTTCCGAGAATTGCTGAATTCATCGAACCGTTTGTCGCCGAAGGCAAATTATTGCCGCGTACGACAGAAGAACTCGAAGACCTTTTGCCGCACGGATTCATTGCCGAAAATGCCGGACATATCGTGGGCTTCGCTGCGTTAGAAATCTATTCGCCGAAGATGAGCGAGGTCCGCAGCTTAGCGGTATCGCCAAACTTTCGTGGTCGCGGAGTCGGGCGGCAATTGGTTGATCGGTGCGTCGAACGTGCTCGCGAACGACAGGTCTTGGAAGTCATGGCAATCACGTCGAACGAAGAGTTTTTTAAGCAGTGCGGCTTCGACTTCACGTTGCCCGGTGAGAAGAAAGCGTTGTTTCTGCTGACCCGTGATCTGTAACCAAGGGTGATTTCAAAACGAGTACGAGGCGACGGCGAATAGTTTGAAATATCCCCAAAACGACCACTCGCAGACGCTTCGTGCTAGTGAATGGGACGGCTCAATCATCGCCGGGCGACGCGAGGTCGCGTTCGGCATTTCGGAACACTTCGTTGAGATGATTCGACGCATCGAGTAGCAGCTTTACGAACGGGCCGAGTGTCACGATGTGCTCGTCTTCAAAGCTCTGGCTGTTGTCATCTTTCCAAGACTCTTTCGTCCGTTCCCAAGCCTGCAACAGTTCCACGTGAGACTTGTAGAGTTTTGTGGCATCAACGGAGAGATCAGCACGTCGCATGGTTTTGTCCGATGAGATTTGAGAGCTAAATGGTCAAAATTACCACGACTATGTCGCAGTCGGCGGCGGAGCCACGTCTTCTGCGTTCGCTTCCAACTCTGCATACATTTCAATCGCGTTGATCATGCGGCCGAGCACTGCGATCGACCGAGCAAAATCAGTTTCGACGAAGCGTTGCATTCCGCCGCGTCTTGCTTCGTGCTCATCGATTTCATGACGTACAACGTTCGCCCAACGAGTCGTTGCCTCAACTTTCTCCTGGGCCATTTCCAGCCGTCGCTTGGCCGCTTGCAGCGCGAGCTTTTCTTCGTAACACGTTGGTCGATGATCGCCAACTTGCCGCATCATGCATTGCTCTAACGCGACTCGCGCTTCGGCGATGTAGTCGAAGCTGCGGAGCATGTATTGCTTCCAGAAGTTCGGCCGATCGTGTTCGACCCAATCGAGAAACGAGTAACTCTGTTGCTGTAACGAAGCGAGCACGTCGTTCGCCGCATCTGTGAATTCCATCATCTTCACACGGAACTCGCGCATCGCCGCGAGTGATTGCACGTTGGCTTGGCTCATGAGGTGCTTTCGTGGGAACGAAACTTTCAGGTTGCCCTGCTGTTTCTTAAGTGATCGATGATCAACGACCGATCGCCAATGATCAATCCGCTGCCCCACTTCCGCAAGACTGCATCAACTCGCTGCTGGCGCAGGAGTCGCTTCAGCCGGTTTCGGCGTTTCGGGCTTGAACTCGAACACCGCGATCTTGTGGTGCCCGACGGCGAAGAGCGTGTCGTAAGCCTCGTTGAGCGCGAACTGATGCACGTGCATCGGCGCTTTGTCTTGATGCAGCGTCTTCCCCGTTTCCACATTGTGGAAAGCGACGAACCCGCCGTTGTCCCCGCCGCTGCTGACCAGCCACTGTCCCGCCGGATCGAACACGTGATGCTCGACGAGCCCTTTGAACTTTTCGTTGACGATCTCTTTCACCCGCTGCCCCGCTTGCCAGTCGAAGATCTCCGTCCGCGCGCTCGCTTCGAGATGATCGATGTTGCCGATCTGCCCCGTCCCGCCGACCGCCAGCAACTTCGAATCGGGCGAAAACGCGAGCGACCGAATGCCGCCGATCGAATGCCGCCGCTGACGCGGATCCCACGTGTAAAGCGTCGGCGCATCGACTGTCGCGACCTTCGTTCCGGAGTTCGTTTCCCAAATCGCGACGTGACCGATCTTGTCCCCCGTCGCGACGAACTTGCCGTCGGGCGAGAACGTCACCGCGAACAACATCGAGGGAAAATCGTGCGGCGTGATCGGCTTGTGATCGCTGAATTGACGCAGCAGTTCCCCCGTTTCGGCGTTCCACAGTTTGCACTGCATGTCGTCCGCCACGCTGGCGATCGTCTTGCCGTCCGGACTGACGGCCAAGCGGCGAATCCACAATTCATGAGCGCTGACGGTGCGGATCGGCTCGCGTTTTTCGATGTCCCACCAAATCAGTTTGCCGTCGTAGCTGCCGGAGACGGCGATGTTCGGCGTACACAACACGACGCCGGTGACATAGCTCTGATGCCCTTCGCCGTTGAACGCCACCGGCTGCGGTTTCTCGGCGAGCACGTCGATCTCGTGCAGCTTGAAGTCGGAACTCCCGAAGATCAGCCGTCCGCTGTTCGGCACGCGAGCCACGCAGAACGCGATGCTCGGCAACCCAATTTCCTTGGTCATCTTCAGCTTAGTCGGGTCGGATGTTGTCATCATGCCAGCACCTCTTTGATTGGCTTGGAACCAAAGTCAGACAGCGGAATTGGGCGAGCACCAAGCGTGTACTCCTTCAGGGGATCAATGCCCAGCGCCGCTAGGATTGTCGCGAACAAGTCACCGGCAGAGGCTTCCCCTTCGGCCACGGTGTGCCCGTCGGGCTCGGTCTTGCCGTAACACGCTCCGCCATGCATGCCGCAGCCACTCAGCGAGGCGCTCCACGCTGCGGCAAAATGGTCGCGGCCCAAACTCGGATTGATCTGCGGCGTCCGTCCGAACTCGCCGAACGTCAGCACCAGCGTGTGCTCCAGCAGCCCGCGCTCTTTGAGATCGTCCAGCAACGCGGACATTGAGTGATCGAGGTCGGCACACAGTTCACGGTGTGTTTCAAAGTTTTGCCCGTGACTGTCCCACCACGCGCGAGCGACTTTCACAAACGGCACGCCCGCTTCGACCAATCGCCGAGCGATCAAGCACTGCTGACCGAACTGCGTCGGGCCGTATTTCGCTCGCATCGCTTCCGTCTCTTGCGTGATGTCAAACAGTTTTTCGCTGGCCATTAAACCGCGGACTCGTTGATAGGCGTTCGAGTGACTGCCGATGACGTCGCTTGTCCGATTCTGAGCGAACCGCTTCGCCAACAGGTCACGCAACGCCGCTCGGTCTTGATGGTCGATGTCGCTGATCGTTTCCAGCCGCCGCACGTTTTCCGGGACCATGTTCTCACTGAGAAACATCGGGGCGTATCGAGCGCCGAGAAACCCGCTGGTCCCCTTGCGGCGTCCCTCAGTCGATGAATAGAGCGACACGTAATCGGGAACCGCACTGTCGATGCGACCGAGTTCTTTCGCACACAGAGCACCAAGATCCGGATACTCGATACCCGGATCTTTGCGACGTCCGGTTTCCATCAACGACGAGCCGCCGCCGTGATCACCGTTCTTCGTGTTGAGCGACCGCACAATCGCCGTCGTCTGCATCCGAGCGGCCATTTTTGGCATCAGTTCGCTGATCTGCACGCCGCTGGACGCCGTCTGAATCGCGCGAAATGGACCGCCGGTTGGACGTCCCGGTTTTGGGTCCCACGTCTCAAATTGACTAGCGCCCCCGGCCAACCAGAGCAGGATTACGCGCTTGTCTTTCTTCTTGACGTCTTCGGCCCACGCCGAATGACGCCAGACATCCAACTGCGTCATGTCCGCCGCAAACGTCCCCGCCGTGCCGAGCGCCGCCGCTGACAAGAAGCCGCGTCGGCTCACTCCGTGATCCGCAGAACCGCAGAAAAAACTACCGGGTGTCATGACTGCCTCTTAATCTTCAAGTAAGCGAAGTCTCTCGGACCCCACCGAGTTTATCTCGGTGGATTCGGGCTTTTGCACTACGTTATGAATATACCCGTCGTAGTGCAGAGGCCCTGTAACCACCGAGGCAAGCTCGGTGGGGTTGTTGATCTGAAGGTCTAATAACTGACTCTCAATTCGGGACTGGCCAACAAGGCCCATACGATTTGTCGCAGGGCGACAACTCGGTCGGCGGCATGTTTTTGCAAGTATTCTTTCAATGCCGCTCGCTCGTCGTCGCGCGGCGACCGCGAATTCACAGACCAAAACGCCGCGTCGATCATCGCCGAGTCATCGCTCAACGTTTTCAAATAGCCGACCAGTCGGTCACCGGAGTCGCGAAGGAATTCGTCTTCGATCCGTTTGTTGTTGGTGAAGAGCAACGCTTCGTCGACGGCCACCTGAAAACCTTCGCCCGGCACTTCAAACATGTTGGCCCAGCCGTTCGCTTCGTTTTCCAATTGCTCGCGGCGCTGAGTCCACTTGTCAGGTTGATCGGCAGCCAGCCACTGTGTCGGATTGATGGCTGCTATGAAAAGCGATAGCGCGTACTGACGCGGCGTCAGCGGTTTCACCTTTGCGACCGCATACAACGCGGCGGACGGCAACTCGCCCGCCGTCCATTCGCTCGATCGCGAATAAGTTTGGCTCAACACGATGCCGCGAATCAATCGCTTCATGTCGTAACCGTGAGCGACTAAATCGCGTGTCAGCCAATCGAGCAGTTCCGGATGCGACGGAGCGTTTGCCGAGTGCATCTGATCGACCGGATCAACGATGCCTCGGCTAAAGAACTGTGCCCAAATGCGGTTGACGCAGTTGCGAGCGAAGAAGCGATTGTCTTCCGCCCGCAAAGCGACTTCGACCAGCTTCTCGCGCGGGCTGAACCCCGGCTTCTCCGGTGGCGAAGCGTTGTCGTCTTGCGTCTGCTTCTTGACGACCTCGTCGAATTCTTTGAGTTGTTCCTTCGTCCGTTCGACGGTGGGCTCGCTGATTGTCGCTCCCGTGAGGAACAGAAACGCCGCCTGCTTCTGACCGTCTTTCTTCGTCGAAAACTTCACTTCTCCCACTTGCTTCTCGGCGAGCAGATTCTTCTTCGTCAGATACGTCCGGCTGAAGAATGCCGTCATGCCGTAGAAATGATCCTGCTTCCAATCCGTGGCCAACGGGTGATCGTGACACTTCGCGCAGCTTACATTCACGCCGAAGAACAAGCTCGCGGTGTCGTTGGTCAGATCGTCGAGTTCGCGGGCTCGGGATTTCACAAACGTCAGCGCCCCCTTTTGATTCTCGTCTGTTTCAATGCCGACAAGCATGTCACGAAACATCGCATCCCACGGCCGATTTTGCTGGGTGGCCCAGAGTAAATACTTGCGGAACTCACCGTCATTCGGTTTATGGGCCAGCAGCAACTGGTCCAACTCATTACGTTGATGCAGCGGAAAGTCTGGGCTCGCGAGGAGTCGATCGACCAACTCAACTCGCTTCGTCGGAGATGTGCTTGCCGCAAACGCTTGAGCTTCCGCCGTCGTCGGAATCCGTCCCGCTAAATCGAGCGACAGTCTTCGCAAAAGATTGTGGTCATCTGCTTGCGGGGCCGGAGTAATTTTCTCCGTCATTAGACGCGCATTGACGAACTGGTCGATGACCTGCTCAATCGGTGCATCTGTGGGCGGTAGATCGGCTGCCAATGAAAGAGATGTCAGCCAAGCAAAGCAGGTTGAGAATAACCACAACGACGTCCAGGAGAGGCGAACGGTCTTCCGCATGGGAGGTCTTTCGTTCCGCTCAAAGGTGGGAGGGATCAGGCAAGGCAGGCAGGACCGTTGGTTGGCTCGATTCGTAACCTACGAATTTTCCAAACGGCGAGGCAAAGTATCGGACGACAACCAAGGCATCAAGCTGGTCTGATCTGATATCGGCAGGCCCCAGCCACAAGCTATGCTAGTTATTCCAGTCGCAAGGCGATGACACCGACTGGGTGAGTGGTGATTTCCTCTGTATTAAGAAGTAGTCCTATCGGAACCTGAGTCGTGAGGAATGGCTCGCCAACGTTGCCTCCTTCATAGTCAAACTGTAAGTATTCGCCGAAGGCGTGGGTGTCAGAAAATGGCCTGCCCATGAATTGCGAAGTTGGAGTAAAAGGTCGGGCGTCATGGA
>JAPLNX010000054.1 GCA_026400935.1 Planctomycetia bacterium
ATCCCGCAATTCCGGTGTTGTGCATGGATGAGCAACCGGTGCAGTTACTGAAGGAAACGCGTACGCCCATCCCCGCCACGAAGGAGCATGGCAAGCGAGTGGACTACGAGTACGAACGAGCCGGCACGGCGAACATTTTCTTGTTCACAGAGCCATTGGCTGGCTGGCGGGAAGTGTCGGTTCGCGAAACGAAAACCAAAATTGACTGGGCCACGGAAATGGCTCGACTCCTGGATGGCCGCTACGCCCATTGCGAGAAAGTCATTTTGGTCAGCGACAACCTCAACACGCACACGAAAGGCGCGTTCTACGCAGCCTTCGATCCTGAGCGAGCACGCCAACTGGTTCGCCGAATTGAATTCCGGCACACGCCCAAACACGGCAGTTGGCTGAACATCGCCGAGAACGAATTGAGTTCCGTGACTCGCCAGTGCGTCGATGGTCGCCGCTTCGGCGATGTCGAATTCTTACGCCACGAAACCGCTGCGTGGTCGAGTGATGTCAACTCGACCCAACGAGGCGTCGATTGGCAAATGAAGATCGATGATGCCCGCATTAAACTCACCTCGATCTACCCGAAGATTAAGCTGTGACGCAGCACTAGTCTGTGCGAATGACTGACTCGAATGCTGATCGTGGAGCGACCTCATTGAGCTTGTTGGAGCGTGCTCGCAACCGTGATTCGGAGGCGTGGCGGCGTCTGGTCGAGCTTTATAGTCCACTCGTGTTTTTCTGGGCTCGGCGTGCGGGGTTCGTGGAGGCGGACGCGGCGGACTTGGTGCAGGATGTTTGGCAGTCGGTCACAGCGGCGCTTTCACGGTTTCGACGCGATGACCGAACCGGAACGTTTCGCGGTTGGTTGTGGACGATCGCTCGAAACAAGATCAATGACCATTTCCGCCAGCGCAAGGCCGAGCCGGCGGCGTCCGGTGGAACGGATGCTCGCCTGCTGATCGAAAGCGTTCCTGAAGAGGAACTGGCGGATGACACGGGGTTGCAGGAGAACCAACTACTGCATCGCGCGCTGGAGTGGATCAAACCAGAGTTCGCGGAACGGACTTGGTTGGCGTTTTGGAGAATGACCGTCGATGGTCAGACGGCGGCGGACGTGGGCCAGGAACTCGGTCTCGCGGCCAACGCGGTCCATCAAGCGAAGTTCCGCGTCCTGAGCCGCTTGCGCGCAGAGATGGCCGGTCTCGTTGAGACGTGAGCGGCAGGCATTTATGTAACCCGAAGCGTCAGCGAGGGCCGACGTTTCAGAACGCGAGGAATCGTGAGTCCGGTGAAGCGCTCGCCCTCGCTAACGCTTCGGGTTACATCAATCGGACGGAATAACTTCTCGTTTTTTTGCGGCGCGTAAGGCAGTTGCGTTTTGGTGAGGAGAAGGAGTTTTCCCTTGAGCCTGACTCATTGCCCGACAGAACATGAACTCGCCGGATACGCCGTCGGCGCGCTCTCCGACGAGGACGCGCAGACGATTGACGCGCATCTGGGCGAGTGTGTGACGTGCTTGAGCCGGTTGGATACCTTGGCCAGTCACCCGGACCCGATCGTTGCGGCCTTGCGTCGTCCCGCCGGATCGGCCAAGCCGGACAACCCGCAATTGGCGAAGGCCGTTGCCGCAGTGCTGGCGGGAGATACGCATCCGACCAACTCGCCGGCGAGCAAAGACGTGAGCGAAGCGGCGATCGGGACCGTCGTCGGCGGATATCAAATCGTCGAGCACCTGGGCCACGGCGGCATGGGGCGCGTCTATCGTGCTCGGCACCCTCGGCTCGACCAGGATGTGGCGCTGAAGGTTTTGCGGCCGGGGTTTGATTCGGCGCAGTTCATCGCCCGCTTCGAGGCGGAGCGGCAGACGCTGGCCCTCATGGATCACCCACACATCGCCCGCGTTTCCGACGGTGGGATTACGGAAGACGGTCAGCCGTTCTTCGTGATGGAGCTGGTTCGAGGCACGGCGGTCACGCGCTACTGCCAAGAGCACGACCTCGGTCTGCGTGAGCGGCTGGAGTTGTTCATTCAAGTCTGCCAGGCAGTTCAACACGCTCACCAGAAGGGGATGATTCACCGCGACCTCAAGCCATCCAATGTTCTTATCGCCGAGTACGACGGCCAGCCAGTTCCGAAGATCATCGACTTCGGCATCGCCAAGGCGGTAGCCGAACGCGCGGAGGCCGCGACGGAAACCGGGATGCTCGTCGGCACGCTCGAATACATGAGCCCGGAGCAAGCCCAACTCAGCTCGCACGACATGGATACGCGCAGCGATATCTATTCGCTCGGCGTGCTGCTGTATGAGTTGCTGAGCGGGGAGACGCCGCTGACTCAACAACGAGTGCATGCGCTGCCGGTGTTGGAAGTCCTGCGATTGATTCGTGAAGAAGATCCGCTGGCACCGAGTCAGGCGCTCCGTAGCCGAACTCGTGAGAGTTCGGACCGAAGTCTCACGACTTCGGCTACGGGCGTGATTTCGGTCGCGTTGGCCAATCAGGTGCGCGGCGAGTTAGATTGGATCGTGCTCAAGTCTTTGGACAAGGATCGAACGCGGCGCTACGAGTCGGCAGCGGCGATGGCCGATGACTTGCGTCGCTTTCTGTCGGACGAGGTCGTGCTGGCTGGTCCGCCGAGCAAGACTTACCGACTACGAAAATTCGCGCGGCGGAATCGCCGACTGCTGACCACCGCAGCGGCTTTTGTGCTGCTGCTCTTGGTCGGTGTCATCATCAGCGTTTCGCTGGCGGTGCAGTCACGAAAGGCTCTGACGCAGGCCGAACGGGACCGAGATCAAGCCATTATCGCGGAGCAACATGCGAAAGACTCCGAAGCGGAAGCACGATCGGTGCTGAGCTTTTTCCAGGAACGAGTCTTGGCGGCCGGCAGACCGGAAGGTCAAGAGGGTGGACTCGGTCGGGATGTGACGATTCGCCAGGCGGTGGACGCCGCCGAGCCACACATCGCCGAGGCGTTCCGAGAACAGCCATTGGTCGAGGCATCGGTGCGACATCCGTTGGGAATGACATACATTTATGTCGGTGAGCCATCCGCTGCCGTGACGCAGCTGGAGCGTGCCTGGGAACTGCGTCGCGAACGGCTCGGCCCCGAACATGCCGACACGCTCGAAGCCATGCACGACTTGGGCGTCGCGTGTCAGCAAGCCGCGCAGCTCGATCGAGCATTGTCGCTCCTCGAAGCGGTCTGGCAGAAACGGAAGACGCGACTCGGTGCCGATCATCACGACACGCTCCGCAGCCTGACTGAGCTGTCTGTCGCGTACCGCGCCGCCGGCAAACTGGATCAGGCCACCGAGCTTGCCACTCAAGCCGTCGTCGGTCTGACGGCGAAGCTCGGAGCCAACCATGTTGACACGCTGCTCAGCCAATCCTGCCTGGCCTCGGCCGACCTCGCTGCCGGGAGGTTTCAGCCGGCGGTGGCTCTCTTGGAAAAAGTCGTCGCGGGCCTGACGATCCAACTCGGCGGCGAGCATCCCTACACGCTCGCGGCGATGAACGACCTCGGTCTGGCCTACCGCTCCGCCGGCCAACTTGATCGGGCCATCCAGTTGTTTCGCCAGACGATCGAGATTCAGAACAGCCGGCTTGGTCCCGACCATCTGCACACGCTCAACAGCAGCAACAACCTGGCCCTTGTGTACAACGAGCACGGGCAGGCATCGAAGGCGGTCCCCCTGCTGTTGCAGATTCGGGAGAAGCTCAGCGCCAAACTCAGTCCCGATCATCCCAGCCTGCTCATTTGCCTGCACTATCTGGCCGAGGCGTATCAAAGGAACGGCCAAGGGGGCGAGGCCTTCCCGCTGATGGAACGTGTCCTGGAACTGACCAAGGGCAAGTTGGGGGACGATCATCCCAAGACGTTGGAAGTCATGAACGAGGTCGCGGCGCTCCACTTTTTTGCCGGCCGGATCGATCAGGCAATTGTGGTGCATACGGAGACGTTGCAGCGGCGAACAGCCAAGCTCGGTGCCCAGCACCCGGACACGCTGATGTCCCTGAACAACCTCGCGTATTGCCATTGGCAGGCCAAGCACATCGACTTGGCGATCTCCATGTTTCAGCAGACCGTCCAAGGCCGCACCGCCGCGTTGGGACCAGATCATCCGGAGACGCTGAAAGTGATCAAGACTCTGGCGTGGGTGTACCGCGATGTCGGCCAGTTGGATCAAGCCTTGTTGTTTGTTGAGCAAGCTCACGCGGATCGGCAGTCCCGGCTGGGGCCTGACCACCCCGACACGCAGCGGTTGGTCAAGGAACTCGCGGTGATCTACGACGCCAAGGGCAACCCCACCGAGGCGGCCAAGTGGCGCAAGCTGCTACTCGCCAAGCCACCCGCTCCCGGCAAGTAGCCCGGATCGTGCCTGACTGTAACCCGAAGCGTCAGCGAGGGCGGGCGCTCCAAACGACCTCGATTTCAAGGCTCTCCGCCATCGATGTTGGACAGCCTAATTACGAGGAAGGTTTTCACGCAGAGGCGCAGGGATCTTGAGGCGGCCTTTGGCCGCAACCAAACTCAATTGAGTCGTGAGTCTGGAGGTTGCGGATTCCTGAAGCTTCATTCGCCGGTCCTTCATTCGTCTGTCGTGAACAGCCACGACATGACAGACGAATGAAGGACAGGCGAATGAATTCAGCAATCGCGGCGATCAAACTGATCTGCCCTGGCCACAATAGACTGGCGGCTTCGTATCCAGAAAATCTTCTCACCAAAACTAGATTCTCAACATTTGCAGTGCAGAGTTTGGAGAGAACGGAAGTGAGGTTTTCTCAGCGAACTCTACGCCTCTGCGTGAGACATTTGTCTTTCAACACACCTGGTGGAGAGCCGATTTCAAAGCGACTTGAAGCGTTCGCCCTCGCTGACGCTTCGGGTTACATGGCGGGAGCGGCTGTGCTGCGTCGTGGTCCGCCAGAAAAATCTTTCCGCCCCGCGTAAGGCGTTCGCGTTCTGGATCGTGACGGGCCAATCACCACTCACTTTCCAAACAAAGGACGCCAACATGCTTCGATCTTCCTTGTCCCGCTGGATGCAACGCATTTCCCATCAGATGACGGTCTCCCGCGTTCGCGGCCGACGTCGTCCGCAGCCGCAGATCGCTGCGGAAATTGCGACGCTGGAACTGAGAGCATTGCTCGCCGGAGTCGTCAACGTCGCGTTTGCTGTCGGAACGCTGACGATTACCGGAGTCGATAATCTCACGCAGGCGGGTATTGTCGGACTGCTCAACGATCAAGAGATCCAACTGACGGGCGGTGCTCCGGGCCAAGTCACGGTCGCTGGACTCGGCGGCGAAACCGTCAACGGAGGCGGGACGTTCAACGGCGTCACGAACATCAAGGTAGACCTCAAGGAAGGTTCAGACTTCTTGTTCGTCAAGGGAACATTGACGCTGACCGGCGGCCTCACGTTCTTGGGCGGCAACGGCGGTGAAACCTTCGAACTCGACGACGCTGCGGTCGTTTCACTGGGCAGCCTGACGATCACCACTTTGGAGGGGAGTGACAACTTTGACTTGACCCCCAACAACACGATGACGGTCACGGGCGCGGTCACCATCAATAGCGGAGCGGGAGGCACAACTTTCACCGTCAAGAAAGGTGTCTTCGGCAGCCTCAAGTTCACCAGCGGAGATGGTTCGGACAATTTGGACTTTGAAAACCTGGACGTCACCGGCACTTCGCAGATCACCTGCGGCGATGGGGACGCGGGCTTGGTCTGGGACACGAATTCCTCCTTGGGCGGCAACCTGACCGTCAATCTTGGCGAGACGGGCGGCGATTCTGGTCACAACATCGAACTCAACTTGCAGAGCGCCAAGGGGGTGTCCATCACCACGACTTCCGGTGCCAAGACCATCTCACTCAGTGGCACCTACGTTGGCAACGTCAGCCTCACGAATGGAATTGGCCATGAAACCACTTTGTTTCCGCAGACAGTGATCACGGGCAATCTCACCATCAAGAACGGTTCCGGAGGAAGTGACACCAACTTCACCGGAAGTGTGGAGATCACCGGCAACGTCGCCATCACCAATCTCACAGGAACGGATCACATCATCGCCTCCGGGACAGTGCTGACCGTGACGGGGACGACCACCATCAGCAACGGCAACGGCGGCGGATCAATCGAACTGCGACCAACCGGCACGCTGAACTTGTCTGGCAACCTGTCGATCACCGACGGAGAAGGAGACAACGAAGTAGTGATCGGTAAGGTCGGAGCGACGATTCAAACCTTGAAAAACGTGTCGATGAATCACGGAGTGGGGGACTCCATCACGACGTTTTTCGGCACGGTGGCGATGGGCATCGTCACTCTGACGGGCGGAGAGGGAGACCACAACTTTGAAACCAAAGGAGCCACGACAACCAAAGATCTGACGCTCAATTTCGTAGGCTCAAATTTCGGAATGGAATTCGTGGTCCGAGCGGCACTCACTGTGAATGGCAATCTGAAAATGACCACTGGCAGCGGGCGAGATGTCCTCGCCACCGGAACGAATCTGAACATCAGCGGAACGACCACTGTTTCCACCGGTGCTGGCGACGACTTTGTGAATTTCCTTAACGCCACGCTGACCGGCAATGTCTCGATCACAACCGGGAGCGGTGCAGACCAAGTCCGCATCGGCCTGGACGGTGCCAGCACGCTCGCGGGGAATCTCACGCTCAACACCGGCACGGGAGACGATTCCGTCATCATTGACCGCACCACGTTCCGCGGCACCGTGTCGGTCAGCTTGGGAGCTGGTTCTGATAGTCTGGACATCGAAGATCTATTTGCTGATAACGGCATCAAAACCCGATTCGAGAAGGCCGTCACGATCAATGCCGAAGCTGGCGACGATCGAATTAATATCGGCCTTGCCAACGACACAGACGACTTCGCCGAGTTCCTCAGCACGCTGACCATCAACGCCGGCTCCGGCGTGGACATCGTGAAGTTCAAGAACATCGCCGGCGGCGGCACCCGCAGCAACATCTTCACCGTCGCCCCCACCCTCATCGGCGTGGAAGCCGCCGTCTGACGCGCATCTCCTGACGCGAACTGGCAGCGTTACCCCACGCGGTCATGGCTGAGTTGTTTAACCGCACGCCGCAGGCACGCGCGTTTCAAAACGCACGTGCCTGCGGCGTGCGGTTAAACGATCGTCCCAAATGCTCACTCAGGACCGTGTGAGGTATCAGTGGTCGATTCAACCTGAAGATATCTTTGAGGGAGAACAAGATGGCCGCGAACTGGTTCAGATCATTCTTACCGATATGATCCCGCCTCGAATTTTCCGAGGCGAGAGTAATCAATGAACGCTGTGATCTACGATTTTGATGTGGTGGTAATCGGAGCCGGTCACGCCGGCTGCGAAGCGGCGCTGGCGTCGGCACGCGTCGGCGCGAAAACCGCGCTGTTGACGATGAGCTGTGACATGGTCGCCGCGATGAGCTGCAATCCGGCGATCGGCGGCGTTGCCAAAGGCCAGATCGTTCGCGAAATCGACGCCCTCGGCGGCGAGATGGGGCGAGTGATTGACGAAACCGGAATCCAATTTCGGATGCTCAATCAAGCCAAAGGCCCGGCGATGCACAGCCCACGCGCTCAAGCCGACAAGAAGGCGTATCAGTTCGCCATGAAGTGGCGCATCGAGCAACAGCAGAATCTCACGCTGCGGCAAGAGGTGGTCGAAGGACTCGAAGTCGAACAAATCTCAAATCTCAAATCTCAAATCTCAGATTTGAAATCTGAAATCAAAAATCTCAACGCTCTGCCCTCCGCCCTCCGCCTTCCGCCCTCCCAGCGCATCACCGCCGTCCGCGTCAAAGGGGGCGCGATCTACCGCGCCAAAGCGGTCGTCATCACCACCGGCACCTTCCTGCAAGCGATCATGCACACGGGCGAAGCGAAAGCATCCGGCGGGCGCGCCGGGGAAGGGACGACGACGGGACTGTCGCAGACATTGAGCGATCTCGGCTTCGAGTTGCGTCGGTTCAAAACCGGAACGCCGTGTCGATTGAATGGACGGACGATCGACTTCTCCGTCCTGGAAGAACAACCGGGTGACGACGTGCCGCAGCCGTTCTCGTTCCTGACCGACGCGATCACGCAGTCGCAGATGGTCTGTCATCTCACGTTGACCAACGCCAAAGTCCACGAGCTGATCCGAGCCAACTTGCATCGCGCGCCAATGTATTCCGGGCAGATTCAATCGACCGGACCGCGGTACTGTCCCAGCATCGAAGACAAAGTGGTCCGCTTCGCCGGGAAGTCCGAGCATCAAATCTTCCTGGAACCCGAAGGCAGACAGACCTGCGAGTATTACTGCAACGGCATCTCGACCAGCCTGCCGCGCGACGTGCAGGAGGAGATGATCCATTCAATCGTCGGCCTCGAACGAGCGGAGATCATGCGGTACGGCTACGCGGTGGAATACGACTTCGCCCCGCCGACGCAGTTGCACGCAACGCTCGAAACGCAGGCTGTCGCGGGCTTGTACTTCGCCGGCCAGATCAACGGCACGACCGGCTACGAAGAGGCGGCGGGACAGGGTTTATTAGCCGGCATCAACGCCGCCTTGAAAATCGCCGCTCAGCCGCCGCTGATCCTCGATCGCAGCCAAGCGTATCTCGGTGTGATGATCGACGATCTCGTCACGAAGGGAGTCGATGAGCCATACCGAATGTTTACATCACGCGCCGAGTATCGCTTGCTGCTGCGACACGACAACTCCGACCGCCGCTTAACTCCGATCGGCCGCCGCATCGGACTTGTCAGCGACGAACGTTGGCAACGCTACCAAGCCCACGAAGCGGCCATCGCTTCAGCAGAGCCGATCATAACGAAGAAATTCCATCAAGGGTGCAGCTTGGAAGAGTGGCTGCGTCGACCGGAAACCGAATGGCTCGACGTCTGCGAATTCAGCGAGGACGCGCGATCGCTCAACCTGCCGCCTCTGGCCGCGAGGCAACTGTCGATCGAAGCCAAATACGAGGGCTACATCCGCCGCCAAACCGCCGCTATCGAACGACAAGGGCAAGTCGACACCGTCCGCATCCCCGACCATTTCGACTTCTTCGCCTGCCCGCAACTCCGCTGCGAAGCCAAAGAAAAACTGACTCGCATCCGCCCCCACAACGTCGGCCAAGCCGGCCGCATCAGCGGCATCACCCCCGCTGACCTCGCCGTGCTCATGCTCTATCTGACGGAGCCGACACGCATGGCAACGTGATGCATTTGTAGGTTGGGACTCCGTCCCGACCGCTGCGTTAGATGGATCGACAATCGCCAAGAGCATCGGGACGGAGTCCCAATCTACGGCGTCGTCGCCACGCTCAACGACAGCTCGAGCCGCTGGGCGACTTCATGGAGCACGACTTCATCTGTTGGCAAGTGAGTCGGTAATGAGGCTTTGAACGGAATCGGCACTTCGTCCATGCGATAGGCGGTGCCAGGCGCGTGCAGTCCGTAAGGAGCCGTCGTGATCCGCACGCTCGGCGTGATGATCGACTCGGCAGCCGGATAGTCGAGCAGAATCGTGGGGATGCGCCGCAGATGGTCGAGCGCTGGCGGTGTGAACTGCGGCAACGTTTCGCTGCCAATGATCACGCAGAGATCAGGCTCGCCGCGAGTCAGCAGATCGTTCGCGGAGAACTCGCCGGGGTTGTAGCGCGGATAACCGCGCGACAGGTTGACGCTGAAGGGATAACCGGTTTGCCAGCACAGGACACTGTCCGCTCCGGTGACGTCGCCGTGCAATCTCATGCGACGCGCATGAAACCGCGTGTGATCGTTCAACTCAGCGACCAAACGGAGCAAGACCTCGACATTCAAATGACCGAGCCCCGCACTGCGCGGCGAGCGGTTCAACTCACTCGCCGTCAGGCCGAGGCCGAAGAAGACGACTCCGCAACGGCAAGACTTCATGCGTTCCGCGAGTTCGACAAGGTCATGATTTACATGCCCGGACGACTTGCCGCTGGTCCTCGAACAAGCGACCCCACCGAGCTTGTCTCGGTGGCTCGCGGGCTTTTGCACTACGTCGAACACGATTTGAGGTTGAGTCGCTCGTAGTGCAGAAGCCTGATTCCACCGAGGCAAGCTCGGTGGGGTGATGATGACATCACCTGTTTGAGGGCCTGTGGACCATGATGAACTCGTATCTGTAGGGACAACATCTTTGATGAGACAACGCAGTGTCGTGATTGCTTCCAGGTCTCGATCGGGTTCAATCGGAATCACCCAATCGGGTTGAGTCCCTGCGCGGTCGAGCCGCCAATCGTGAACCTCACGGCGATCGCCAATCATCACGACCGTTCGATCGGCTCGCCCATTCGGCAACCATTCGCTGCGAGGAAAGACCGAGTACCGTTCGGCATGACGCGGATGCGTCTCCGCCGGATTGCAGCCCCAGAAGATGACTAAGTCCGCTCGCGTCCGAATCTCACCCAGCGAACAAGTCGATTCCCCCACCGCCTGCACCGCCATGATCGACGGCCCATGACACAGCGACGCGGTCGTATCAATTGTCGCGCCGATTTGCTCCGCCAACTTCACCGCCGCCCGCTGCCCGCCGGTGCTGCTGCGTGACAGTCCGTAAATCAGCGGATTGTCCGCAAGTCTGAGCAACTCGACCGCACGAGCAATCGCCGCGGCCACGTCCGTTGGCGAACCCTCAATCTCCGCATCCGGTCGAGTCGCCGACGACTGAGCCATAAACCACGGCTCGGCCAACGCACACGCCCGCTCCGCGCGAACCACGCGAGTTCCGTCAGTCGTCAACGTGAGATCGTCGCACACACACCCGCAAACCGGGCAAGCAATGTCATTGAAAGTGGGCATCGTGAGTCGGGTTGTAGTTGGACGCCTTCGTCGAAACTACTCCGTTGGATTGAGCATTCAGATTGTCGGATGCTGACGTGCAATAACGGCATCGCTCCGGTTGAGTTGCAAAAGGTATTCTGTCGCGCGACCGATCGAAGTCAGCGCAATGATGCGCCCCTGTCGCAACCGAAAGTGCTTGCGCCAATTGTCTCGTCGCGGATTGAACAACCGGACGATGCGACCGGTTTCCAAGTCAATTGACTACAGATCGCTTCCCTTGAGCCGATTGCAATCGAAGCACGACCAAGCCAGATTCAAAGTCGTGGTTTCGCCGCCATGCCTTCTTGAGATGACGTGATCCGGTTCGTGGGAAAAAACGGCATCGCGTTCGTGGATGAGGCAGTATTCGCAACGCTGCTGCGCCCGCTCTCGAATCTCCCGTTTGAGTCGAACAGGGACTTGGCGACTCATGTCCGCTTCACTCCGCGCAGCTTCGCTTTGAGTCGCCGAATCAGGCTTTCGGCGTGAGAAAACTCGTCGAGCGTGCGACGGTCTTCGTCGGATCGCGTTCCTTCACGGTTCTTTTCCAGAAGCAGCCTGGCGCGTCGTTGAAGGGCCGACGATGGGTGATAGTCCAAGATCGCGTCGGGAGGTGGAGAGGCTGCGAGGAAATCGGCGATTTCATCGAAGATGCTGTGCGGCAATTTGTGTTTAGTGGATCGGACGGTTTTCGTGGGCATCTTTCGGGCTCCTCATCTGAAGAATCACACGAGCGAGTGTTACCGTCAAGCTCTTCGGAGTTTCTTTGTCTCTTTCAAATCGCAATAGCAATCCGGCAAATCAAATCGTGACAGCACGCCCGGCACGAACGAAGAGAGCGGCCATATGTAGTCTTCGTCTTCGGCGATGCTGGCGTAGCTGTCGAGCGATTCTTTGAGCGTCACTTGAGTCACCGTCTTGGTGAGCACGGCGGCGAACGTCGCGGGCAATGTGCCCCAGCCTTTGGCGGCGAGGTGGATATCGCGTTGGCCGAAGGTCGCCAGCCATTCGAGGACTCGCAGGACGTCGAACGTTTTCTGGCCGACATACGGGCGGTCAAGCATGATCGAATGGGCCGAGTAGAAAAAATCGCTGCCGTAGGGCTTCGTGAATTGATCCGCTCCGCAGGTGTCGGGGCGAGACTCACCGATGCCGCGGACGTCGAGCGCGTAGAACGCGGCTCCTGGTTCGGCAGCAAGCAGTTCGCGGACGAGCGGCTCTTCGGTCAGCTCGACATCGGCGGAATGATGTGCGACGTACAAGATCGCTCGCGGCGGAGTCTGCGGCGGGCGTGAGTAATGCGGCTTGTCGGTCAGCAGCGTGACGAGCGCGAACATGTTCGGTTCGGTTTCGATCGCGTAGTGCGTCGCGTGCAGCTTCGGGTAGTTGCGTTTGATCGGTCGCAGGATGCGGTACTCCGGCGGCGTCTCGAGGTTCGGAAGTTTGAGCGTGTCGCGGAGTGCGGCTTTGAGTTCATCGCCGCCGATCGGTTTTCGATTCGCGGTCAACGCGCGCGACTTCTCGCTCGTGAAGGAGAAGATCGTGCGCGATTTCAACTCGGCCACTTGGCCGTGTGGAGTACACCACAAGACTTCGTCTTTTTCGACAACCGGCTCCGGTTCGGATTCGATCGGCGAAAGGCCGACCGCGCGGTTGAAGAAGCGGTACATCGCCTCGCGATTTTCGACCGAGTAGCCGTGCTCGGTCGGGCCGATCTGCAACTGCACGTTGTCCGGCTTGCCGAGCAACGAATAGATCCGCTTGAGCCGCAAGTACGCTTCGGTCGCGCCGCGCACGTCGAAGAAATCTCGCTCCTTCGCCAGGATGATCACCGGCTTCGGGGCCATCGCCGCGAGGAAGTCGCTGTGATCGAGTCCCTCGGCGAGGACTCGCGGCGGGCATTGTTCGGTGTCGGCCGGCAGTTCGTTTTCGAGATTGCGGCGGAACGTCGTCACGAAGCAACCGGGCGCGGCCATCGTCCAGCGGCGCTCGAGTCCGCACAACCAGGTCGTCATCGTGCCGCCGCCGGAGTTGCCCGTGATGCCAATGTGCTTCGGATCGACCTCTTCGCGCGTCAGCAAATAATCGAGCGCTCGAATGCCGTCCCACGCACGCCACGCTCCGAAGAATTCACCGACAAGAAACTGTTGATTCCCCGCATGAATGTGCTCGGCCACGCCGATGCCCCGTTTCGGTTTGAGTTGCTCATCGACGTACTGCAAGCGCTCCCCTTGCCCAATCGGATCGAAGATCAAGCAGGCGTAACCGAGCTTCGCCAACGTCTGTGCGAACGGCTGATATGCGTCTCCCGCCTTGCCGTTTGCCGAGTGCCCGCACGAACCGATGGCGCCGGGAAATGGGCCTTTGCGATTCTTCGGCAGATACAAATTCGCCGTGACCAACATCCCCGGACGGCTCTCGAAGATCACGTTCTCGATGCGGTATTGCTCGCGTTCGACGACCTTCATCACGCGCGCGTTGAGCGGCGTCCGCTCCGGCTCCGGCCCGAAGCAGCGGCGAATTTTGGTCTGCACCGTTTTGACATACGCTTCGGCATCTTCTTTTGTTTTGAGCGCCGATTGCTCCGCGATGATCCGCTCTTCAATGAGCCGCACTTGATCGACGAACCAGTCTTGCACGACGCGAGAGAAGCGATTGAGCGGTTGCGTGGCGGGCGTCGCCTTTTCGTTTTGCGCGAGCAGTTGGCTCGTCAAAGGATTTCGAGACAACGTCGGAAGACAAAGGCTCGACGCACCGATACTCGCCCACTTGAGCATGTCGCGGCGAGAGAACGGTGCTTGATTTCGTTGCTCGAATTTCATGTGATAGGTTCCTGCGATGAGAAGAGCGTGAATCGAATTGTCGTCGGCCTGTCGTCCGGTTTTCGAGATCGGGTCGTCCTCGTGGCACGTACTTGTGAGATGAAACTCAACTTATTTCATTCTGTTTGACCGGTTTTGGAAAACCGGCCAACGTCTATTCGCCTGCAGCTTTGACGTTCTTGATCGCCACGACTCGACGATGATAGGCGAAATCTTTCGACAAGCGATTGAGCGGCACGTGCTGCCAAATCCATTCGATGTCAGGTTGCGGCACGCGAGCACCGTAAAGAATGTCGAACCGTTCGAGGACTCGGCCATTTCGATCAACCTTCAGTTTCTCGACATCAGTAATCAGCGAGACGACTCCCGGCAACCGCGTCAGATAGTCCAGATGCGACTCCACAAGCTGCCGAGCATACGCATCGACTTCACTTTCTGGTCGATCCTGTTGCTGATCCAAATAGACGGTCGGGAAATGCGGCAACTGCGACAGCAAATTCACCGAGGCGACGTAATCCACTTCGGGATCGTCGCAAAATAACATCGGTGTTGACCGAGGCAGAGTGAGCGTCTGGCTGTTCGCCACTCGTATCAAATCCTCCGCCGTACCGGTCACGTCAGCGCGAACCAATCGAACGTTGCCAAGCCATTTCGCCAACAGCGTCACCTTGAGTGGATGCACGACATCAACCAACACCACTTCTCGAAACGCGCGTCTCAAGTCGCCCAACGGGATATCGAGTAACAACCCTGATCCGAGAATGACCGCTTTGCGCCGTTGAGGGCAAAGCCGAATCGCGTCACGAATAAGCTGCTGCGTTCGATCGAGATGCGGTTGCCACGCTCGGCGTGATTGTCGATGTCGCACCTTGATCAAAATCTGCCCGCGAAGATAGCCGACCTTCCGCAGCGCTCGCGAACAGGGAGTCAGTAGGCTCTCGAACAACTCGATGATCAAGGGGGGCTCCGTTGAAATTCCGGTGACTGCCACGGAACACACAAAAAACATAGAAAGAGATGAAAGCCGTTTTCTGCGATTTCGCAAGTTTCGGTCACGCGATCGATCACCATGACTCGCCGTGTTTTCCGTGTCATTTTGTGTGTTCCGTCGGCTGACATCCCGCGGTTTGAGATTTTAAATTCACACGCTCGCCTATCGGTTCGCGGTCGCTACGATCCCGCCTCGATCCGAGGATGTCTGTTGTTAGACCTCATCTTGTTGAACTTTATCTGCCATTTGCTCGCTGCTGTCTCACAGGAGAAACATTGATGGATTCCGCCGCCGACCACATCTTCCATTCGAACTCCGCGTCGCAAGCGTTGCTCAAGGCGATGAAAGAACTCGGCGAGGCGACCGGCCGGACCGTCAAAGATCTCGAAGGGATCACGCTGGGTGCCGCGTTTGATATTGCGGTCGAAACTCATGGCGACCAGTTGCCCGAGTTTTGGCGTATCTGGAGCGAATGGTCTCTCGCGCTCGACGAGCCACCAGCGGAAATGGGCGATCTCTAATCGGAATTATTTTTGCCGTGTCTGTCTGCAGTCGAAGGCTGGTTGCGAGTTGATCCAGCAGAGTGGCAGGATTCAGGCTTGGGTTCATTTGGTGAATGGTGTGAATGGTGTGATGACATCCCCGCTTCCTTCAAAGGTGTGGCGTCATCGTGGCAGACGGAGTTCGGGGCGGCGACGACGTTGAAGATCCGTATGGACCAAATCGTAATGTGGCCTGCACCAGCGGGTCATGCTGATATTTTTTTGTATTCTGGAGACTTCTCATGCTGCATCAATCCAATCGACTCGGCAAAAGTGATGTCGTTCTTTTTGATTCCATATGTGTTCATAACTTGTTGAAAACGTGCGTGGCAGCATTGCTCGTGCTATTGATTGTTGTTTCGACGCCAGCCCCGTTGATGGCGCAAGACAAAAGGGATGAGCTTCCCGCAGTTCGATTTGACCTCGAAGCTCTTTCAAAGGCTACTGCTGTTCATCCAGCAGATGGCCTGCAAGTGGACGGAGTCAAAGCGTTCTTTTACGAAGGGGTGAAATACAAAGGTCGGGCGACGCGAGTTTTTGCCTACTACGGAGTGCCACAGACAACGGAGAGCAATAAGGGCCAGAAGTTTCCCGCGATGGTGTTGATCCACGGTGGTGGCGGAAGCGCGTTTGATCGTTGGGTCAAGCTGTGGAATTCACGTGGTTACGCAGCCATCGCGATGGATCTGTGTGGCTGCTTACCGGTCGGAAGCTATGGCAAGTGGCAGCGACATGAACATGGTGGCCCGCCCGGCTGGGACGCGAGCTTCAGTCAGCTCGACGACCCGATTGAGGATCAATGGACGTACCATGCGGTGAGCGCGATTGCCTTGGGACATTCGTTGATCCGTTCTTATCCCGAAGTTGACGCTGATCGAATCGGGGCGACGGGAATCTCGTGGGGCGGTTATCTCACAAGCGTTGTTGCGGGAGTCGATTCACGGTTCAAATGCGCGATCCCCGTGTATGGCTGCGGGTATCTCGGCGATAACTCAGTCTGGCTACCTAGCTTTGAAAAGCTTGGCAAGGAAAAAGCCGGGCTTTGGTTGAAGCAATGGGATCCGTCCAGCTATCTCGGTCGAGCAGCGATGCCGATGCTCTGGGTGAATGGCACAAACGACTTCGCTTATCCGATGGATTCGTGGCAGAAGTCCTATCGACTGACAAAGTCTCCTCCAGCGTTATGCCTCCGAATCCGTATGCCGCACGGACATGGCGCTGCGGGCGAGAATCCAGAGGAGATTCATGTCTTTGCCAATTCGATTCTGAGACAAGGTAAGCCACTGACAGCGATCGCCGAACAGGGAGTCTCTGCCGACGAAGTATGGGCGACGTTCAAGTCGGAGGTCCCGATTACAAAAGCCGAACTCTGTTTCACGCTGGACACCGGCAAATGGCAAGATCGAAAGTGGGAGCAGATCCCCGCGAACCTCGACCTTACGACAAACCGAGTCACAGCCAAGATTCCAGCCGATGCGAAAGTATTCTATTTGAACCTCTTCGACGATCGACAGTGCGTTGTAAGCACTCGACACGCCGAGCGCTAAATGACCGCTATCTATTCCAACCATCAATGAATTGATTGGCGGTATTAGAGCGATCCGGTTGATCGCCGTAAGTCTTTCAATCGAGCCCCTCAGCAGTATTGGAGTGATTGTCCGGTGGCTTCCAGCACGCTCATCCAGAGGTCACCGTTCGGATCGACGCAGTATCGCTCGCGAATGGCCAGCCGCATGGGGACATGCACGAAGCGGCTGTTCCAGCGGCCGACGACCATTTCGGTGCGGCCGCTCATGGCGGCGTGGACGGCGGAGTGAGCCAAGCGATTGCTGTAGACGCTGTCATAAGCGTTGGCTGGGACACTGCGGATGTCGTAGCTGGGATCGAAGTATTTCAGGTTCAGCTCGGTCCCGTCCGCCTGAAAATACTCATGAATGCGTTGCTTGAGGAAGGTGCCGATGTCTTGCAGCTTTTTGTTACCGGACGCATCGTGGCTCGACGATCCTTCCAACAGATCTTGCCCGGCACCTTCCGCCACGACGACGACGGAGTGTTGACGTTCCACAATCCGCTGGCGAAGGCTGCTGAGAAATCCTTGCGGGCCGTCTAACTGAAACGAGACTTCGGGGATCAGGACGAAGTTGGCATCGTTACCGGCGAGTGAGGCGTAACACGCGATGAAGCCCGAATGCCGGCCCATCAGCTTCACGAGACCAACGCCGTTGGGAGACGCCTTGGCCTCTGCATGCGCATTGCGAATCGACCGCGTCGCTTCCGAGAACGCCGTCTGAAAGCCGAAGCTTTGATCGATATACATGATGTCGTTATCGATGGTCTTCGGGATGCCGATCACGGCGATCTTCAAGCCTCGCTCGGCGAGTGCCTCACAGAGTTCGATCGCTGCGCGGATCGTGCCATCGCCACCGATGACGAACAGGATGTTGATGCTCATTCGCTCCAGGCAATCGACGATCTCGTTCGAGTCCTCGCTGCCGCGCGATGTGCCGAGCATCGTCCCTCCTTTTTCGTTGATGGCACTGACATTCTTCGGATTCAGTTCCATCACGGGGTGCCCGTGCTTCGCGGTGAAGCCGCGATAGCCGTGGCAGAATCCGAACACTTTGGAAACGCTGTAGCCGTAGTTAAGCGTCAGCGTTAGCCCGCGAATCACGTCGTTGAGTCCGGGACACAAGCCGCCGCAGGTGACGATCCCGGCGCGGGTCTTGGACGGATCGAAGAAGATTTTCTTGCGTGGTCCGGCCGGCTCGAATGTCGGCGGCTCGATACCCTCAGCCTGTCGGGCTTTGTGCGCCGACAGAGTGCTGTCGAACAACACGCCGTCCGTCTCATCAACGTAATGCAAGCTGGGAGCACGTTGCTCCAACATCGCAGCCATAGGCGACGTGATGCGGCACGCTCCCAGCGTCTTCACCGCCAGCAGTTCTTGTTGCATCATTCCCGACCCCATCGAATCATCGCGGGTGGCGGAGTCCGTCCGCTCCGAACTGAGACGATCAGGCAACTCGCGTGCCGGACCAATTTTCTCAAAATTCGCCGTCGTTTCGATCTACTACGGTCGCTGAGTGCGACAACGTCAGGCAATCGCTGCGTGCGAAATCATCAATGGGCGGTTCGTCAAATGCACAGTCAGCCGCTTTTCGGATTCTTCGCCGCCGGCCTGGCGAGAAAAACTTGCCAACATTTCTGCGGTTGATTGAAGTCTGCTCGTTGGGGTTAGTCTCCTCCGAAAAGATGTTCTCCCTTCGGCACGCGGTGTGAACGAGCGAGCGTCTCCGTCAATACACACACCGAAAGCCCGCTGAATTCATGGTCAATAACGATCAACTCCGCCGCGACGTACGCCTCTTGGGCGACATGCTCGGCGAGATCATTACCGAAGATTCCGGAGCCGAGGCCGTTCAATTGGTCACGGAGATTCGGCATCTGGCTCGCGACCGGCGGGCGAACGTCCCCGGTTCCGAGTCGGAACTTTCTAAACGGATCACCGCGTTGAGTGAGGACCAAGCACGTTTGGTGGCCCGGTCGCTGAGCATCTTTTTCGATCTCGCAAACCTTGCCGAGGATCGGCAGCGAGTTCGTGTGCTGCGGCAGCGCGAACAAGAACGGGATCCCGATCCGATCAGTGAATCCATCGGGGCTTCGATTCAGCAATTGAAAGCGGCGGGGCTGAATGCCGAACAAGTTCAACAGGCGTTGGAGAAGCTCGACGTCGAGTTGGTCTTCACCGCGCATCCGAGCGAAGCCAAACGGCGTTCGATTCGGGCGAAGCTGCGACGCATGCGGCAGTGTCTGCAAGATCTTGATCGCACCGACTTCTTGCCTCGCGAACGAACCGCAGTGATGTCACGACTGCGAGCAGACTTGACCGTCCTTTGGCAGACCGAATTTCTACGTCCGATGCGGCCGTCGGTTTTAGAGGAAGTCGAACGGGGGTTGTCGATCATGCCTCGGCTGTGGGAAGTGGTCCCGGCGATTTACCTCTCGCTACGGCAGGCGCTCGCTCGCGAGTTTCCCGATCACGAATTCAAGCTGCCGCGATTCCTGCGATTTGGATCGTGGATGGGAGGCGATCGCGACGGTCATCCGGATGTGACTTGGGACATCACCGAACGAACGCTCGTGTGGCTGCGAGATACGGCGATCGACCGGCATCTCGATTGGTGCAAGAAGTTGTACGACTTCCTCTCGGTATCGGCACGTAACGTGTTGCCTGATGACGATCTGGAAAAGGCGGTCGCACAGGCCGAGCAACGCTGGCCGCAATTCGCAGCCACGCTCAGCCGAGTCGCTCCGCACGAAGTCTATCGCCGCTGGATCAGGCTCATCGAATGGCGATTGCAGCAGTCACGGTGCGCGGTGATGGCCGAACCGATGCTCGAAGGAGCGTATCGAGACGGCCAAGAACTGGAACACGACGTCGAGGCGATGATCGTCGGATTGAAGGGACGTCATGGTCAATCGGCGCTGGCGATGGAGGCTCAGCGCTGGTTCGATTTGACTCGCGTGTTTGGTCTGAATCTGACGCGACTCGATGTGCGTCAAGATGCCACTCGATACCGCGAGGTCATGTCCGAACTGCTGCAAGTCACCGGTGACTGCTCGGACTTCGCGACGCTCGACGAACCACAGCGGCAGATCGTACTCGTGAAAACGATCGGGAACACGAAGCCATTGGATGAAGAGTATCTCTCCCCGCTGACACGCGACACGCTCCGTTTGTTTCGGATGTTGCGAGTCGCCATCGAACGCTTTGGTCCCGATTGCTTGGGTGGCCATGTCGTGAGCATGACTCGCTGGCCGTCGGATTTACTCACGGTCTTGTGGCTGTGGCGACGAGCTTGTGCCGAACCTTGCACCGATTCGCCTCCCCCATTGCATGCTCTGCGAATCGTTCCGCTGTTTGAGAAAATCGGCGACCTGCGAGCGGCTCCGGAAGTCATGGCCGAAATCTTCGATCAGCCATTGTATGCCGAACATCTCCGAGCGCAAGGCAACCGGCAGATTGTGATGGTCGGATATTCGGACAGTACAAAGGACGGCGGCTATCTCGCGGCGTGCTGGGGACTGGATCGAGCACAAGACGCGCTGCACAAGACGGCCACCGATCGCGATGTCCGTCTAACGTTCTTTCACGGCCGAGGCGGCTCGCTCGGTCGCGGCGGTGGCCCGGCCGCGCGCGGCATCTTGTCGCTGCCGCCCGATGCGTTGGGCGGCTCGCTCCGATTGACGGAACAAGGCGAAGTCCTCGCCGAACGCTACGACGACGTTCACGTCGCGTACCGACATCTGGAACAAGTCACCTGGGCCACGCTCGTCGCTAGCAACATTCCTCGGCCGAGGATCCGCCCCGAATGGCGCGAGTTGATGGAGTCGCTCGCCAAACACTCGCTGACAACGTACCGCGAACTGGTCGACACGCCGGGCTTCATCGAGTTCTTCGGCGAAGCAACACCGATTGAAGAGATCGAGAACCTACCAATTGCCTCGCGTCCGTCACGACGAACTGGCAAGCGCACGCTCAACGACCTGCGAGCCATTCCGTGGGTCTTCGCTTGGACGCAAAACCGCTGTTTGATTCCCGCGTGGTACGGCTTGGGGAGTGCCCTGTCGGATGTGAAATACAACGACCGCTTCGGCTGGCAAACGATTCTGGAGATGTACCGTCAGTGGCCGTTCTTCCAAGCCACCATCGACAACGCCGCGACCGCACTTGCCAAAACGGACATGTACGTCGGACAGTGCTACTCGGAACTTTGCACCAACGTGGAACAACGTCGCCAAATCTGGAGGCTCATCGCCAGTGAACGCGACCGCTCACGACAAGCAATTCTCGACATCGTCGGCGGATCGGAACTGCTGGCGACGACTCCCTGGTTCCAAGGTTCCATCGAGGTTCGCAATCCCTACGTCGATCCGTTGAACCTGATCCAAATTGAACTGTTACGCCGCCGCCGCCAACTCAACGGCACCACCGATGACGAAGAACATCAACGACTCCGCGAGCTACTACGTCTCTCCGTTCAAGGTGTCGCAGCAGGAATGCGAACAACGGGGTGAGCGAGTCGATCAAATCGTAGCACTGGCGTCTTGCCTATGTTTTCCAATGGGCAACGCAAGCAGGCGACCCGCCTGCTCTACGCTTCGGAAACGCAGCGAGCTCCTGTATTTCACGTTTGCAGCCCATGATCAGGAGGTTCATTCCGCCGTCATTGAAAAGTTGGCGGCAGCTCTGGCTAAATCTGCTTGGAATTACGAACGCGAAAAAACTCGAACCAAATACGCCGCACGTTGTTCATGGGCGTCCTCTTCCGGCTATAGTCCGCCCACGTAACTTCCGGCCCAGTTCTTCATTCTCCAAGGTTTATTGGTGTCGATTCATCCGACCGCAATCATCGATTCCCACGCCGTGATTGATTCCACTGCTGAGATTGGTCCTTATTGCGTGATCGGCGGGCCGGTGCATGTCGGGGCGGGGACCATTGTTGGGCCTTACGTTCATTTGCTCGGCCACACGCACGTCGGCAGTGACTGCCGTATCCATGCCGGTTGTGTGATCGGTGACCTCCCGCAAGATCTCGCGTTTCGTGGTGCGATTAGTCATTGCCACATTGGTAACGGGACGACCTTGCGTGAACACGTCACCGTGCATCGTGGAACTGCCCCCGACTCCACTACGCGCATTGGCGAGCGTTGCTTGGTAATGGCCGGTGCACATGTTGGTCACAATTGTGCCGTCGCTGATGAAGCAGTCTTGGTCAACGGAGTATTGCTCGGTGGATACGTCGCCGTTGGTCGCAAAGCGATCTTGTCGGGACATGTCGCTGTGCATCAGTTCGTGCAAATAGGCGAACTGGCCATGGTCGGTGGCTTGAGCATGATCAGCCAAGACGTCCCGCCGTACTTCCTCGTTGCCGGGCGAACTGGCTGTGTTGGAGTGAACTCTGTTGGCCTGCGACGTGCGGGGATCAGCAGCGATCAACAAGCTGAAATCAAAGCCGCATACCGCATCCTCTGCCGCAATCGCCTCAGCCTGACCGAGTCCATCAAGCAACTCGAAGCCACAATGACGACGGAGGCAGGCCGCGAAATCCTGCGCTTCGTCTCTCGCCCGTCCCACCGAGGATTTCTCTTGCGATCAGACCGTAGTGTGCAATGCGAACTGTCTGAATGACGGACTGGTAATAGTTCGTGCCATTCAACATCAACGGTCATTTGAAGTCGTGAGATTCGCCTGACTATTCCTCGCGACCACAATGTCTCCGTGGTGAAAATGGAATGATAACGGAAGCTCAGCGGTCACGAAAAACGAGTGGCTTCTCAACTTCCAAATCCGCCCCCGCCGGGCGTCTGGATGATTAGCACATCGCCGGGCTCTACTTGAATCTGAGCCTTGCCACCGAGTTCCACGCCTTCCGATCCGTCCGCTTTCAGCAACGTGTTTTGGCCGAGCGATCCTGGCTGGCCGCCGTTGAGCCCGAATGGTGCGAATGGGCCTCGACGTTCGGTGAGTAGGGAGACGTTGAGCGGTTTAAGAAACTCCAGTTTGCGAACGATGCCGTCGCCACCACGACGTTGGCCAGTTCCGCCTGAGCCTTTGCGGATCGAGAATTCGTGGACTCGAACCGGGTAACGCCGTTCGATGACTTCGACATCGGTCAGTCGAGTGTTCGTCATGTGAGTGTGGATTGCGTCTGCTCCGTTCGCATTCGGTGTGGCACCGGATCCGCCACAGATCGTTTCATAATAACCGAATGTTGCGTCGCCGAACGTAAGGTTATTCATCGTCCCTTGGCTCGCTGCGGCGACACCTAACGCGCCGAGCAACACGTCGACGACTCGCTGAGAAGTTTCCACGTTGCCGCCGACGACGGCCGGGTTCAGTGCAGGGTCAGCCTGTTCGGGAGGGTTCAGTAGGCATTCGGGAAGCGAAATCGTGACCGGCTCCATGACGCCGCTGTTGAGTGGGATATCCTCGTTGATGAGACAGCGGAAGACATACATCACGGCCGCAGTCACGATTGCTCGATTCGCATTGAGATTGCTCGACAGCACCGGACCTGTTCCGGTGAAATCGACAGTCGCTGTCTCACCTTGCTTGATGATCGTCGCACAAATCGGCGAGCCATCATCGAGATGATCGGTACGTTGATACGTCCCGTCGGGGATCGCCGACAGGGCTTGTCGCATCTTGGTCGAGGCCGCTTTTTGGATATGTCCCATGTAGGCTTGCACGACCCCGAGCGAATGCTTTTCAACCAACTGCAGTAACTGCCGGACACCCAACTGATTTGCGGCAACCTGCGCGCGGATGTCGGCCATGTTGTCGTTGATCGCGCGAGTCGGATGCGGTGCGCCGAGCAACAACGCTCGCAAGTCATCTTCGCGCGAGCGACCGTTGTTGATTAGCTTGAAGTTACGAATCAGCACACCTTCTTCGCCAAGTGTTTTTGAAAACGGCGGCATGCTTCCCGGCAGGATGCCACCGATTTCCGCGTGATGTGCTCGGTTTGCGGTGAAGAAAATCAAACGACCGCGCACGTCATGTACCGGCGTGATGATCGTCACGTCCGGCAGATGCGAGCCGCCCCGATACGGATCGTTGGTGATGAAGACATCCCCGTAGTGCAAGCTTCCAGCTTGCAACGGTCGCCCATCGTTTGCCTCAGACGTCGAGTGCGACAGATTCGTAGGATCGTCTGTCGCTGGCTGTTCCGGTTGCAGTTTGATTGGCAAGCTGGAAGCTTGCACTACGGCGTTGTCGGCGATGATTCGCTGGACCGTTTCGCCCATCGCACCGAGATGTACCGGGATGTGCGGAGCATTGACGACCAGATTGCCGCTCGGATCAAAGATTGCGCAACTAAAATCGAGCCGCTCTTTGACGTTCGTGGAACAAGCGGTCTTTTGCAGCATCACTCCCATCTGCTCGGCAATCGACGCGAACTGATTGTTGAAGATTTCCAACAACACCCGGTCACAAGGTATTACTTCCGTCAACGGACCCGCTGCATCTGCGAGGGGCGTCGCTGGGGGCAAATCTGAATTGAATTCATCAGATACAGAGCTGATTTCGTCCGTGTTTGACGCGTCAGCTTTTGCATCGGATGTCTGTCGAAGCGTTCGCCCTCGTTCACGCTTTGGGCTACTCGCCTCGCTCATGGCCAACATCTCACCGAGGCTCGTGGCCTCATAAACATCGCGACCGTCCTCGGTTTTCAGCAGCGTGATTAGCCCCGATTCAACAATCTGCCGCAGGCCGCGATAAATTCTGGGTTGAGCGACCAACCGTCCCTTCGGGTGTTTACCGAGGTTGTCAATTAGTTGCGTTGCTTCAAATCGACCAACGATCGCGAACGCCTCTTGAGCGACAAGCGTTCGATCGCGATTCATGCCGATGTGATTCGCGGCGAGATACAGCCTGAAGGCAGTTACAAAGGCATCGACGTGCGGTCGCGGTCGCCGGTCGATGTTGCTCGATTGCAATCGTTTCGCGATTTTTCCTCGCGTTGATTTCGCTCGCGACATCAACAATATCTCACCTCGATCGAGCACTAATGCCGTCCAACCCGGTTCGACGACGATTGTGGAACTCGGTTCAGAAATCAGTGCCCCACCATTAAACCTATCACCGGGCCGCAGGTTTTCTCGAAAGAAGATTGGCGTTTCTTGCCACTGGCCACTGAAGAACGTCTGCGTCGCCTCATCCGGTTCCGGTTTACGATCAACGACCTCCTGTTTAGGCATCGCTGGATCAACTGTCATGCCGACGACTTCAACGCGCGCAACAGTCACTTCCAGCTTTCTGTCAGCATGAGCGTATCCATAAATCTGCTGATGCTGTTCCGAGTACTTCGCCGCGTAGTCTCCGTCGTCTGGGCAAGTCACTCGGATCACGGACTCAACACCGACATACCGCAGATCGAGCGATCGAATTGTCGGCTTCATTCGTTCTGGCGGAACACCTTCGGCAACGACCTCTGCTCGAGAGGTTTGTTCTAACTCGGAGAATAAGAACTCCAGTTCTGCTGGTGTGACCTCGTCGTATCGTCGTAAGACGGAACGTTCCCCGAACCGACGCACGTCAGCGAGTCCGATGCCGTACGCGCTGAGCAAACTCGCCAACGGATGAATCAGGATGCGTCGCATTCCTAACGATTCGGCCATCGCGCAAGCGTGTTGAGCACCGGCTCCGCCAAAGCAAACGAGTGCGTAATCCTCGGGGTCGTAACCACGAACGACGCTGATTTTGCGGATGGCGCGAACCATGTTTGTGTTCGCGATTTGGCAGAGACCGTGAGCCAGTTCGTCCGCAGAGGTTGTTGGTCGGGAATCTGTAGGAGCGGATTGAAGAGGTGAATGGGACAGCGGTGAGTCGATGGCGTCTTTGGTCCCTGTGACCACCACGCTCTTTTCGCGGATTGTCTGCAAACGCTTTTCTAATTCCGTGATTCGCCGTTCCACAGCAACGCGATCCAACGGAAACGGAAACCTCGCAGGGACAATTCGGCCCAACCACAGATTCAAGTCCGTCACTGTTAATGGACCGCCTCGTCCGTAACACGCAGGACCGGGATCGGCACCGGCGCTCTGGGGGCCAACGACTAATTTCACACCATCAAAATCGCAGATGCTGCCGCCACCAGCGGCCACCGTTTCGATCGCCAACATCGGCGCGACGATTCGCACGCCTGCCTTCTTGGTTTCAAATTCGTATTCGTACTCGCCACCAAATCGCGCGACATCAGTGCTCGTTCCACCCATGTCGAAGCCGATGGCGCGAGGGAATCCCGCTTGTTGAGCGATTCGCGAAAAACCAATCACACCACCTGCCGGTCCAGACAGGATGCTGTCTTTGCCAACGAAACGATCTGCATCAATCAAGCCGCCAGCAGACGTCATCAGCTTGAGCGTTGATGTGGAGTTTGAAATTTGAACCTTCAAACTCTCGACGTACTTTCGCAAGATTGGATTCAAGTACGCATCCATTACCGTTGTGTCACCGCGACTCACGATCTTGATCAATGGTGCGAGACGGCTTGAAACGCTGACTTCAGTGAAGCCGACTTCGCGAGCAATCCGTTCGACGATTTGTTCGTGCGTGGGGTTCGAGAACGAATGCAGAAGGCAGATGGCGAGCGAGTCGATGGATTGGTTGTCCGTTGTGCGTTGTGCGTTGTCCGCTAGCCGGCGCGGGGGCGTCATTTTCAACTGACCACTCTCTCCTCGCAGTGCCTCCAACTGTAACCGGATCGCCCCTTCATCAACTTCCTTCAACACCACTCCGTTCGCGTCAACTCGTTCATCAATCTCGACGACCGTGGCAAATAGTGGTTCCGGCTTCTGGATATCGAGATCGAATAAACGTGGCCGATCCTGGTTGGCGATGAGCAACACATCTGCGAAACCCTTCGTGGTAATGAACGCCGTGCGAGCACCGCGTCGAGTGAGCAGCGCGTTTGTTCCACGAGTTGTTCCCAGTCGCACGTTGATAGGTGGAATCGGCTCCTTCAATCCCAAGGCCAGGGCCGTCCGAATCGCCAGAATTGGAGCTTCTTCCCCCGCAGTCAGTTCATATCGCGTGCCGGGGCCGACTGACGGCGGCAGCATTTGTTCGAGCGACAACACACCCATGCGCGGATGAAATGCGGAGACCTTCGCCGTCGCGATTGTCTCGCCATGTTCATCGAGAAACCGCACGCTATAGCCGGTCCAAAATTCTTTTGGCTCAGTTCGGCGCAACGGATCGACGATTCGATTTGTTCCTTGAACCTCTTCGACCTGCCCCTTCGTCACACCGCTGCTGAGTACTTTGATCGGCAACAATTCGCCGGAAGGTGAACGAGCAATGCAGTCGGTAAACGTCCCACCGACGTCGATCCAAAATTCCCAAGGTGACATATCTTCGATTTCTTTCAGAGTTCAGATTCAAAAGTGGCAGACGCAGCGAATCAGTCACGCGAAGCAGGTTTTTGTGGGGAAAATTTACCGCAAAGACGCCAAGGACGCGAAGGAATCAATAAGTGGAATCGTTTAAACGATTCCTGGGCAATGATCAGGAGCAATGTTTTTTGGCGTTACTTCGCGTCCTTTACGCCTTAGCGGTGAAAACTCCTTCGGTGGAGTCATCAAGTGTGAAATAGCTGAGGTCGATTCTTCATAGATCAAAAGTGTTGGGCGAAGTGGCGACGAGCGATGCTCCCACATTGCGCGGCTTTGCAAGGCGAAAATCGAAGCTCAAATGATCGACGAAACGGAGTAAGTCTTGTTGACGTTTTACCGCTTCAGTTTCGTTGCGGCAGAGAGCGAAGAGAGTCGGGCCCCAAGATGATTGGCCGACTCCACGGCAGCCGCTGGATCGCAGGTGGCTGGCGAGTTCGTTCAAACGCGAGTCAGCGAAGATTCCTCCTTGAATCGGAGCGAAGTACTCGCCGTTGAGCTGACCGAACTCGCACAGAGATTCGGAGAGTCCCTCAAAATCTCCGGTTTGCATCGCCGGAATCAGCTCCAACAGTGCAATGCGGCAGAGGCGATCGGTAATCACATCAGCCATTGGGGCCAGTTTCGCAAACGCTGATCGCTCGGATTCGCCAGAGAGGCCGTAGTTGTTACGAGGGGCGATCAACAGCAGTCGCCACTCTGCCGGAACCGCAATACGACTGATCAACGGACTAATCTCATCGGGTCGTTGCTTTCCTGCTTCCACGAGAAAACCGCCGTGACCGAAACCGTGTATACCGAGTGCTGATCTCAAGCCGCGACCCACTCGGCGAGCTAATTCGATTGCTCCGACGTATTGCTCCCCAGTGAACCTCGACAGTGCGGCGGCGAGAGCGAGCGCCGTTTGCGTTCCCGATCCCAAACCGGAATGACTTGGAATCGCCTCTGAGACTTCGATTGAACAGGACGCAGGACAGTGTTCAGCAGTGCAACGATCGCGATATCGGTTCCGCCATTCAATCAAACGAGTAGCGATTTCGTCGGGAGCATGAACCTGATCTTCAGCCGCAGCACTTACTGACAAACGGCAACCGGGCGCATCGACCATCAAGCCGACGCCTCCAAAGTTTCGACCGCGCGGAGCTTGCACCGCCAGCAGGCCGAAATGCAGTCGCGCACCCGTTTGAATGTGAATCGTGTGTGACATCGTGTCAGGTTAACGTCGTGCTCAATTCACTGCGAACTCGCGACATATTCGCAGATCAATTCAAATGCAGCGAATTCTTGTGGGCCAGCGGTTTTCTCCACGGGCGATCGGAGCGCTGCGAGTTGAAGTTCGACCTCTTCGCGAGGCAACAAGTGCAACCGTGTTGCCAGGATCGCCGCTTCGAGGACAGCGTGCTTCGCTCTGTTGAATCCGAATACGTCACGCAGGCGACCGACATGAACGACGCGGGCGCGGATGTCGGTTCGATCGTGAGAGGTGTCGATCGACTCAATCTCAAATTCGTACCAGCGACAAGTGGACTTCAAGACTTGGCCCGTGACTCGTTCGGCCGGGAAAGTTTCCGGAAGCTCATGGAGCTTTCCAATCGCGGCTTTCGCCAGCAACAGCACATCGTCAATAACGTGGAGCACTCCTTGTGGGTGCTCAGTCAAGTTGCGAAAGGTTTGCGAAGTTTGAAACGGTCGAAGATGGAGCCACGTCATCGACTCATCAACAATCGGTCCCATGGGAGCAACGTTGAGCACTCCGGAGCGGCCGATACTGGTGACGATACCTTCAAGAATCATCTCGGGTTGCCTTTTCCATCCAGACATCAAGCCCTTTGCTGTCGGGCATCCCACTGCCGTGAGTTTCTGCTCCCATCAAGCGGCTGGATTTGTCGCCGTAGCTGATGAAGAGGAGGCCGGGTGGGAGTTCATCTCCTTTGGAGGCTTTAATCGGGACAGTTACTTCGCCGAATTCATTCCAGACACGGACAAGGTCACCACTCACCAACCCCATCCGCTGCATGTCGTGTGGCGTGACTTGCAACGTATTGATTTCGGTCTGATAGCCCTCGGTGTATTTCCCCTCGTTCAGGGTCGTTCCCTGCTCGCTGGTTCGACCGGGGATCAAAATGAAAGTTTCGGGCATGATGGCGATACGCTGAGAAGGGAAATGAATTTGGAGAGAGGCTTTGTCGAGATGATGGAAGATTCACACTGGCCCGACGCGCAAGTGAGGGATGGCGGAGAACATCCCTCGCTTGCGCGTCGGGCTAGTATGGGGCAGTTAGCTCGCGGACTTGGGTGGCTCAGGCTCGACGGCTGGGCTGGGCTTGGCGGCTGGCTCCTTCTTCGGTGGAGCGTGTGGCGTGTTCGAGGCGACGACCACAATGCAGACGGCCATGCCGAACATTCCGAACCAGAGCATCAGACTTGGTGCATGCGCACCTTCGAGGTTGCGGGTTTGAAGATATCCGGTGATGGCTGTGACGCTGACTGCACCACCGAAAACAATCGGCATGACGATGTCTGGCCGCGCCTTGCCTGGTTCAAAACTGAACATCGCCAGCGTCAGCGTCAGGGCACCAAACGCTCCCAAGCTCCCTCCGATAAAGCCCCAAGTGACACCGGCTCCAGTGAATGAAAAAGGAACTTTTGTGTAAGCCATCCCGGCTGCACCACCGAGAATCGCCCAAACCAAGTACGCGACGCCGATCATCAAATACGGCTTGAACGCGTTCCCCTGTTCGGCCTGTCGAGCGATCGCCAAGGTCGGACCATACAGGCCCCAAAACAAAGCGGTCAACAAGGCGAAAATGACGGGCAGCTTTTGCATATCGTGTCCTCAGAGTTGGATGTTGTGAGTGAGCGGTCTCGACAGAAAACATTTTTATCGTCGATAACAGTTCGACATTTCTGGCGAACCAATCGGGGCGGCATGGTAGCGGCCAGTTGATTGACATTGAACACTGACTGACGCGGCATCTGTCGGGAGCATCTGTTTGGCGTCTCGCAACGAACAAACAGGCGAGCCGCCTGCTCGACGATTTCATGGGTGGCTTCGGAGAAACTTATGGAAAGATCATTGGGGCCGTTGCCGTCATGGGTGAAGCGGTACGTGTTGTGTGTCGTGTTGGTAATTCCGGCGTTGCTTACTACGGCACCGTGGCCCGCCAAACTGTTCTCGCTGTGCTTTGTGGCAGCGATGGCAGGGACGACACGCACCTCGAAAATTGTCGGTCCTGATCTGATCGGCCAGATGTTTGTCGCGTTCGTGCCGATGAAGCCGGAGCGAGTCAAACTGAAATTTATTATGGAAGTCGAAACGGGGCTTCGTCGCGAGATGAACATGTTCGACTGGGTACTCTTCGGTGCGATGGCATGGATCACGGAACGTGTGTTGAAATGGGTTTGGCCGTGGCTATCGGGTGACTTCGAATTGTGGGTGATTACGGCCCGCGACAAACGTTTTCTGGCTTGGCGTGGTAACGGCGATGCGTTGTTTCAAGAGAACCTGACGATGCTGACATCGGCGACGGGGGCAAAGGTGCGGCGGGTTTGAGTGGGTGAGGGCGGGGGATGGGAAAATTCGACGACTGGCTACCTCCTCGCAGGTTGTGGAAGCGTTCGACTACGCCAGGACCCAATCGACCATTCTCCAATCCAGCCAGCGTTCGTCGGGATCGTTGCTGTCGCGCGAGAGATAGCCGAGGTGACCGCCACCTGCGGTAATATGGAGTTGAATTTGTGGCGAAAGATTTTTTGCGGCGACTTGTCGCTCAAACATTGAGACGGCGATCAGTGGGTCATCACGAGAGGTCAGAATCAGTGTCGGGACGCGGATTTGGGCGAGGAACTGCTGCGAGCTACACTGCTCGTAATAGTCGTGAGCGTCTCGATAGCCAGAGGCCGGTGCAGTGTAGTGGTTGTCAAAATCGAAAAGGCGGCGCGGAGGTTGCGAGAACGTCGCTGTCGGCACATTCGGATGCAATAACTGTCGGTCGCTCAAGCGACGCAGCAGCAACCTCACAAAGTAGCGGTCATACGGTCGTAGCGACCAGCGTTGCAGGGCGACGACCGATTGTTCGAGGTCGATCGGCGGGTTCACCGCTGCAGCACGAACAACAGCGGAGGAGACTCGATCGGGCGCTTCCCCCAAGAGTTTCAAGATGATGTTGCCGCCGAGCGAAAACCCAAGCAGCGTGATCGGCGAAGACGGACTGAGTCGTTCGACAAATCGGACGACCGCCACGACATCATCCGAACAACCGCCGTGATAGGGCTTCATGGCGAGAGCGGCTCCTGTTCCTGAACCGCGCAAGTTCATGCGCAGCGTTCTGACTCCGCGAGCATTTAGCTTCGCGGCGATGCGAACTAAGTATCCGCTGCGATGACACCCCGCGAGTCCATGCACGAGCACTGCGGTCGGGCCACCAGCGATCCATTCGGAGGGCTGATCGTCATGAATGACAACCGCTTCGGCGTCAGCGAGGTCGACTTGATGAATCTTACCCTTTTCTGGCTCCAACATCCCTGGCAAAAATGCTCCGGCCAATGTCTGAAGATGACCGCCAGCAAACAAACGGTGTGGTCGAAACGGTGGGATAATGAGTGAGCCAAGCATCGGTGTTGAGTTTCGTTCGTTGACTGTTGTTGGGCTGCAGACAGTAACTCGAAGCGTGAATGAGGGCGAACGTTCAAGCGATCATGGCCAGGGAACGAGATGGCCGATCGTGCTTATGGAAAGTGGGAGGGAGGTTTACCACGGAGAGTACGGAGAAGGCATCTTTGTGAGAGGGTAGATTCGCAGGTTGAGGGAGCGAGGTGGAATAACTCCGTAGCCCGTTTTTCAAACCAGGCACGCAGGATCGTTATGGTCTGTTACTCCCGGTTTGAAAAACCGACCTACAAAAATCGCCAAGACAATTTCCATGCTCGCCTCTCTTCTTCGACTTCTTCTTGCCCCTATCCATTTCTCCGTGCTTCCGTGGTAAATCCTCCCTCCTCCCTCCCTGATTCATGCTCGATTCGCTACAGACGATTTGGGGTAATCCGCTATCATCCGACCCCGTTCTTCGCAGCTTTGTTCTGATGTTTGTCAGCCAGTAAAGGAGTAGCTTGTGGACCTTCCCCGCAATCCCACGCGATCCGTTCGCATTGGGTCGATCACGATTGGCCAGAATCACCCAATCGCTGTGCAAAGCATGACGGCGACGCACACCACCAACATTGATGCGACCGTGCAACAAATCCAAGAGATCGCGGCCGCCGGTGCCGACGTCATTCGCATCGCAGTCGATAGTAAAAAAGATGCCGACGCGCTCGCCGAGATTCGGAAACAAACCACGGCAAATCTCTCGGTCGATTTGCAGGAGAACTATCGGTTGGCCGAACTGGTCGCTCCGCATGTTGACAAGATCCGCTACAACCCCGGACACCTTTATCACCACGAGCGTGAAAAACCGTGGCAAGACAAGGTCCGCTATTTGGCACAAGTCGCAACAGAAAACGATTGTGCAATCCGCGTCGGCGTGAATTGCGGCAGCGTCGATCCCGATAAGAAGGAAATGTTCGATCCCGCAGACTCGATCACGCCGATGCTGGAGAGTGCGTGGGAGCACTGCGACTTCCTCGATTCGCTCGGCTTCATTCGGTATGCGGTGTCATTGAAGGACAGCGATCCGAAAAAGGTGATCGAAGTGAATCGCCGCTTCGCCGAGCGACGGTCGGACGTTCCATTGCATCTTGGTGTGACGGAAGCGGGGATGCCACCGGACGGGATCATTAAGACGCGGATCGCGTTCGAGCAGCTTATCAGCAAAGGAATCGGCGACACGATCCGTGTTTCTTTGACTGTTCCCAACAGTCGCAAAGGGGAAGAGATCACCGTCGGTCGGCAAATTCTCACGGACATTGCAGCGGGCCGGGTTCGTTCGTTCGTGGACTTCGGACTCAATCAACTCAATATCATCAGTTGTCCAAGTTGCTCTCGCGTTGAGAACGAGGCGTTCATTGAACTGGCTCAACAAGTCAAAGAGATGACGACGTATGCGAAAGAGTACGCGATCACGATCGCCGTGATGGGTTGCCGAGTGAACGGCCCTGGCGAAACCGACGACGCGGATCTCGGCCTCTGGTGTGGGCCGACACACGTGAACCTCAAACGAGGTCCGGAGTCGCTCGGTGCGTATCCCTACGATGAGATTCTCACGCATCTTAAAGGGGAACTCGACACGCTGATCGCGAAGCGTAAAGTGTCGGCGTAGTCCATAAACAAGCGATGTTAACAAACCCCATCGAGCTTGCCTCGATGGGGTGGCTTAATTGGTGGCTCGTGTGAAGTCGGGCAAGTGCGAGACAGTCAACAAGACAAACATGAGAAAGCCATGAGCGACATACAGAAATTTGCCGAAGGTCAGACGGTGGGAATCGACTTAGGGACGTCGTACTCGGCCATTTCGCGACTGGGTGAAGATGGGAATCCCGAAGTCATCAACAACAGTTACGACAGCCCGATTACAGCATCGATCGTAGTGTTGGGTGACGACGGGAAAATTCTGGTTGGTCCGCCTCTGGATGTACTCGCTCAGCAAGATCCGAAGCGAGTCGTCGTGGCGATCAAGCGTGAAATGGGAAACCCGCGCTTCGCACTGCACTACCAAGAACGCCGCATGACGCCGGAACTGATTTCGTCGCTCATTCTGACGAAGCTCAAGACTGACGCGGAAAAGAAAATTGGTCCGATCGGTAATGCCGTAATCACGGTGCCCTATTACTTCAACGAACCGAAACGCGCCGCGACGAAGTATGCCGGTAAGATCGCCGGTCTGAATGTGCTCGACATCATCAACGAACCGACCGCCGCGACGCTCGCCTATGCGTGGTCGAAGGGTGAGATGGGACGGTTCGACGTTCCCGACAAGTCGCGAACGATTCTGGTTTATGACCTCGGTGGCGGAACGTTCGATCTCACCGTCGTGAAATACACGCCGACTCAGTTCAACGTCGTCGCGACCGACGGCGACACAATGCTCGGCGGTTTAGACTGGACCGCTCGGATACTCGACTTCGTCAGCGAGAAATTTTCCAAGCAATTTGGAGTTGATCCGCGACAAGATGAGAAAGCGAAGTTTGCGTTGCTTCGAGAGTGCGAAGTGGCAAAGCGTGAACTGAGTCACTGGAATAAGACCACGATCGAAGTGACATATCGCGGTCAAAAGCTTCCCGTTGAGTTAAGTCGCGCCGAATACGAAAAGATCACACTCGATCTGCTGCAACGCACAAAAGACACGACCGAGTTCGTGCTTGAAAACAACCAGATCCCGCGAGAAAGTTTGGATGAAGTGCTCGTCGTCGGCGGGAGTACCGCGATGCCAGCAGTCATGGAAATGCTCAAGAAGCTCACGGGGAAGACTCCGTCGCGCGTGTTGAATCCGCAATTGGCGGTCGCTCAAGGAGCGGCGATTCACGCGGCGATCCTCGAAGCGAAAGCGACCGACGGACAAGGACGTCTGACGCAGGGTTTGCTCAACCGTTTGCGAGCGGTCACGACGATCGACGTCAATTCGCATTCGTTGGGTGTTGAGATCACGAACCCGAAGGATCAATTGAAGAAGAAAAATCACATCATGATCCCACGCAATTCAAGATTGCCGTGCGGGATCAAGAAACAGTTCATCACGACCGTTGACATGCCCAACAGCATCGTTATTCGCTTGCTGCAAGGTGAGACGGCCGATGTTGCCGCGAGCACCTACATCGGCGACGTGCGAATCAGCAAACTGCCGCAAGCAATCCCCGTTGGATCACCGGTCGAGGTCGTCTATAGCTACGACCATCGCGGTCACATCAACGTGGCTGTGAAGGAATTGGTCGGAGGCAGTTCGGCCGCGGTTGAGATCGCCTGGGACGGAGCATTGGACAGCCACGCGATCGAAACACTGCGCACGCTGGCCCGCACGTATCACGTTGAGTAGCGATTCACTTCCATTCCCCACCGAGCTTACCTCAGTGGCACGCGGGCTTTTGCACTACGCACCGAACTCGTTGAGGAAAATACTTAGCGTAGTGCAAAAGCTCTGTGACCACCGAGACAAGCTCATTGGGGTGGCTTTGACGTGCTACGCTGGCAACAACAACTCCGGCAGTTCCGCTGATCGACTTCCAGCGACCGGCAGGTTCTCCGCACCACGAAACGTGAAGACGACGGAGTACTTTGTCTGCATCGAGTGATTGCGACTGGCCGCGTGCAGTGTCTTCGCGTGAAAAAACAACACGTCGCCGGGATCGAGTTCTACGGGGACCGACGTCGCGATGAGTTTCGAGTTCTCTGGCAGGTCCGTTCGAAAGAACAACTGCTCGTCGAACTGAGACCGATCGAAGTTCATCCGATGCGAACCGGGGATGACTCGCAAGCAGCCGTTCTCAATTCGTTCAGGAACCAGCGAAATCCAGACGCTCACGAGGTCCGGTTGCAGGTAAGCCCAATACCGGATGTCTTGATGCCAGCCGGTGTCGCTGCTGAACTTCGGCTGTTTGGTCATGATGCAGTTGTGGTGTGCGAGCGGCATCACAATGCGCGGTCCCAACAAATCCACAAGGCGGTCAGTCAATTCGCGATCACACAACCATTGAGTAAAAACATGATGTCGTGAGTGCGCCTGCTTCAATCGCCGAATCGTCCGACCTCCTTCAGTGGTCAATAACGCTGGTGCTCCCGGATAACGCAGGTCCGCCTCATACTCGACCGGAGCGATTTCGTGTTGCACGCCGTCGAGCGTCACGGCCAACATCTGCTCGCGAAATTCCGCAGGCATCAATTGGCGTAAGACAAGAAATCCGTCACGTTGAAACTGCTCCCATTCGACGTGCCTGAGTCGTCGCAGTGGTTCGTTCGGCATCGTGGGCGAAGAGAGAATTTCAGGCACATCGGCAGAAATCAGCATGAGGCAATGCAATCAAACAAACAGGAATGTCGAAAGTTCTCTCGAACTCATGAATAACCTCAATTCGGGGGGGCATCGTCCCGCTTGTCATTGTCACCTGCAAGGGTTCCCGTTGATGTCTGCGGCATGAGTTCACGCAGATTGCACTCTATCGTTTCACACATCGACTGAAGCGGCAGATCATTTTCGTCTTCACCGAAGGGGTCTTCGATTTCGACTCCAATTTCCTCAATGCCCAGCATCACATACGAGATCAACATCGTCGCAGCGATCGTAAGCCATCCGAAATCAGCAACGAGCGCCATCGGCAGTGTGAGGAGATAGCAGATCAACGCACGCCGCAAATGCACCATGTATGCAAACGGAAGTGGTGTATTGTGAATTCGCTCGCAAGCCCCCAGCGAGTCAATCAGACGTTGAATGCCACCGTCGAGCGCTATCTGCTGAATGTCGCTGATCAGCCCTCGTTGCCGTGCCAACACCAGTTGCTCGGTCATCCGTCGTGACACGGCAAGCGGCACATGCTCTGCCTTGTCTGTGGCCTCAACGTCTTCCGGCGGCAACTCGGCAGTCAGTGGTCCCAGTCCGTGCTGACCACGTAGGTGATTCATGGCCGACCACGAAAACATCATCGACCAAGTGAGCCACCGCCTTAGCAGACCAGGATCGTGAATCAACAGCCCGCAACTCAACCTCGCGAGGTTGCGAGAATCATTGACGATATTACCCCACTGCCGCCGCCCTTCCCAAAACCGCTCGTAAGAAACGTTCGTCCGAAACACCAACAGCAAGCCGAGCGCCACGCCAGTCAGCGTGTGGCCGTGAAGCGGAATGTTGATCGCGGGCGTCTGCTTTGTTTGATGCCACACCACCACGATCAAGGACCAGATCACGCAGACCGCTATTCGCGAAAAAATCTCCCGCAGCATCGAGCCGCGGATGTCAAACAGGTGGCTTCTCCATTGATGCGGGTCGTACTGAATCATGCCTTATCTCAGATCCGAAATTTCAATTGTCGAGTCACTCACTACTTCGCTGCCGCTCCAACCACTGGCTGCGTCCAAGCTCGCTCAAATTCACCCACTTCTGACGGATTGGGATGCAATCGCGAAGAGGTCACGCGAGCTCGCACGTAAAGTTCGTCGCCGGTGAGACGATATGTGGCTGACGCACCCTCCACACTCGCCAGCAACTTGCCTATGTCCTCGCTGTAGCGGCGAGTCGCTCGGACTTCTTGTCCTTCTTTATCGAGCACAGGTTCGCTGTTCGTTTCGAAGTCACGGCGAGTACCGATGAATTCAATCGTGTATTTCACGTCGGCGTTCGCTTTGACAATGACCTCTAAAGCTGCGTTCGATGACGTCACACGATCTAGAGTCACACCGCTCGACGCATAAAATCGTCCCGCTTCCATCGCGGCAATCAACGATTCGGGAGTCAGTGCTGCGGCGAGGACCATGCACCAACCACGTCCCGGTTCGGCACCGCGACTTGGCATGTTGTGGTAAGCGTGTCCGTCGTCAGTCCCTAATCCGAATAGTGGTGGCAGTTGCAGTTCGCTCAATCGAAACGTGTTGATGATGTCCCAAATCCGTTCCGTCGAAGCGTGCTCCTTCGTGCCCGAATTGTGAACGCCAGGGTGCCCGTTATAGACCTCGAAGAAGTTCTCTCCCCGAATCCGCATCAAGTCTTCTGCCGTGATTCCAAATCCGAAATTCGGATGATTCAAATGAATGATCATCGCCTGCCCAGTTCGTTCTCGCTGTGCTATCAAAGCATCTGTGTTGTTCTGAATGGTCTCTGCCACGCTGGTTCCATGACGCGGCACGAGAAGTTCTTTGATATTCGTCGCGTTCATGTGGATCGGAGATTTGTGAAACCCGTCAGAAACTTCTTCGCCTTGTATTAACAAGAACTTCCCCGGTTCGTTGAAATGATCTGCAACCTCGCGAAACGTCTTCAACCGTGTCTCCAGCCGATCCTCCTTGGTGACTTCTTTCTGAGTTGCTCGTTTCTCAGCATCTGTGGCAGGTCTCTCAACTTGAATCGTTCGTTGCTCAACCCAATCTTTGGGAAAGTTCTTGACGAGCTTGTCGAACGCGTTGTGTTTCCCTTTGGATTTATCAACATCGACCCAACGCTCTTTGTTGGCCAAAAGGTTGTGGTCCGTGAAGCTGAGGAAGTCGTAGCCGTGCTCCCGATACCACAGCGCAATTGACTCTAAATAGTCGTCCCCATCGCTCCACAACGAATGAGTATGCAAGTTTCCGCGATACCACTTCAGATCAACAGATGCTTGCAACGATTGCCCGTTTGCCGGTGATGTTCGCGAGGCAACTCCGGCCAAGACGCAGCAAACCAAACAGACCAACAAGGAAAGTAAAAACCGCCGTAACGAACTCGTGGGCGTTTTAAGTCGGGACATCTCGGCCTCAATGTAAAAATGGTGAAGAACCAGTGAGGCACATCGTATGGGGACTCACGAAAAAAACTACGCAAGATGAATCGCGGTTTCACGCTGAGGCGCAGAGTTCTTGAGGCGGTGGAACCGCAACCAAAATGATGTGTGTCAAAACGCATCTTGCGGACAAAGACTCGATTCTAAATCGGTGTTTCATCCGTGGCGGATAGGTTTCTGGGATTTGGCCACGGATGGAACACGGATCAGGCAGAAGATCAATTCGTGTCTGAGACTCAATTCTCGCTATCAATCCATCCACGCGAACGATCGACCGCGCGACGCCAAGTGCCGACCAACCGGGATCGATCGGTCTCGGACATCAACGATGTGAACTCGCGCTGCAACTGCCAGTTGGCGACGATGTCGTTCGTGTCGCACCACACGCCTGTTGCTAAGCCGGCCAAGTATGCGGCTCCGAGTGCTGTCGTTTCTTGAACGATCGGTCGCGAAACGGTGACTCCCAACACGTCTGATTGAAATTGCATCAGCCAGTTGTTTGTTGTCGCACCGCCGTCGACTCGAAGTGACTGGATCGCCACTCCAGAGTCTTCTCGCATTGCGTCGAGCACATCGCGCGTTTGATAGGCCATCGCCTCCAATGCCGCTCGTGCGAGGTGTGCTTTCGTCGTTCCGCGCGTCAGTCCGACGATCGTGCCACGCGCTTCAGTGTCCCAATGTGGTGCCCCCAATCCGACGAATGCGGGCACGAAATAAACGCCACCGTTGTCCGGCACAGAGATCGCCAGTGCTTCCGTCTCGCTCGCATGACTCACGATTTGAAGACCGTCTCGTAACCATTGCACGGCAGCCCCTGCGATGAAGACCGAACCTTCTAGACAATACGTCGTCTCGCCGTTGATCTTCCAACCGACAGTCGTGAGCAAACCGTTTTGCGACATCGACGGCTTGTGCCCTGTGTTCATCAGCAAGAAGCAACCGGTCCCGTAAGTGTTCTTCGCACTCCCCGGCTCAAAGCAAGCTTGCCCGAAAGTCGCGGCCTGTTGATCGCCAGCGTCCCCCGCGATTGGAATCGCAGCCCCGAGCCATTTCGGATCGCTTTCAACATAGATCTCACTCGAAGAACAGACTTCGGGCAACATCGCCCGCGGCACATTCAACAATTTGAGTAACTCGTCGTCCCAATCGAGTGTGTGCAAGTTGAACAACAACGTACGGCTCGCGTTGCTGACATCGGTGACATGCCGCTTGCCGCCCGACAGTCGCCAAATCAAAAAGCTATCCACGGTTCCGAAGAGAATCTCACCGCGCTCCGCTCGCGAACGCAGTCCCGGCAGCGTGTCGAGCAGATGACGAATCTTCGTCCCTGAAAAATAGGGATCGAGCACCAATCCCGTCTTCACTCGAAAGAGTTCCTCAAGCCCGTCACGTTTCATTTGTTCGCAAATGCCTGATGTGATGCGGCTTTGCCAGACAATCGCATTCGCTACAGTCCGACCAGTGTCTCGCTCCCAAAGAATCGTCGTCTCCCGCTGATTCGTGACACCGATCGCAGCGATATCGGACGCGTCCAGTTTCGCATTGGTCAACGCTTGGCGAGCGGTCGCTAACTGACTTTCCCAAATCGCTTCCGGATCATGCTCCACATGCCCCGGAGAAGGGAACAACTGCGGAAACTCCCGCTGAGCCGAGCCAACCACTCGCCCTGAGCGATCAAACACAATCGCTCGACTGGAAGTCGTTCCTTGATCAAGCGCGAGTACGTGCGATTTCGACATGGTTTTGCTCCTTCGAGACAGGGCACAGAAAGGTTGTGGTACAATTTAATCAGAGACTTCCGAAATCTTTGAGATTTCGGAAGTCGTTTGGATCAAACTGCCCAACGACCGACATGAATCTGTGAACACAATCGAACCTTCAAAA
>JAPLNX010000470.1 GCA_026400935.1 Planctomycetia bacterium
ACGAAGAAGAAGCCGAAGCCCAAGTCTGCGGGTCCGAACCCCAATAAGCGGGACAGGCCTGATCGAGATCGACGTGTCCGTCAGGCTGACCGGCTGGCACGAGTTCTTCGAGTTCTGGAGCTGGTTCAAAGCCGAGGACGATGGACAACCAAAGCCATCGCTGAGGAACTCGAATACTCAGAGCGAACGGTCTATCGAGACCTGGACGTTTTGAGGTTCGCTGGGATTCCCTACTACCGAGAGGGAGACCAGCAGTTTGTTCGAGTCCGGCCAGACTTTCGCTTTCCGGTGATGTCACTCACCGATGATGAAGTGTTGGGACTTTCGCTCGCAGCAGCCATCACAAAGGCACCGGGAATGGATGTCACGGCTGGAGCAATCCCAGCAACTCGAAAACTAGCTGCGGTCTCGAAAGAGGAGACACAAGAACTGATCGATGATGCGATGCGACTGGTGTCTGTCCTGGACCTCAAGCTGGTGGACCATAGTCGCCATCATGAAGTCATCAGGACGGTGCAACTGGCCTTGTTGCAGGGGAAACAAATCAGCGGGCTTTACGAAAGTCCCTACGAACCCACTCCGGTCAAATTGAAACTCCATCCGTATCGGCTTTGCCTGATCAAGAATGCGTGGTACATCATCGGAACATTGGCAGATGAGACAGCCCCGAAGACATTTCGTGTGGCTCGATTCAAGGCATTACGGATGCAAGCGGAGCCTGCCCTCATTCCGGAAGACTTCGATCTGCGGACCTACTTTGGGAACGCATGGGCCGTTTTTCGAGGTGATCAATCTTACGACATCGAACTCAAGTTCAAGCCCACTGCTGCCAAGGTCGTGATCGAGACAATCTGGCACCACACTCAAAAGGCGAGAGCTCACAAAGACGGCAGCCTGACCCTTAGCTTTCAGGTCGATGGCCTCAGTGAAATCCTGCATTGGCTTTTGTCATGGGCTGGCCAAGTTCGAGTACAGAAACCCGACGAACTAAAAGACCTGTTCATTCAGACTTTGGAAGATGCGATCCAATTGCAGGCGTTGGCCGACAACGGTTGCCCCGCCCCTGTCTGGCCCTTCGGGTATCAGGTGAAGCGAAGCCTGGGACGTTCTTGATCTCACACGAGTTCAATCCCCGGCTCTCATTTCACTGAGCCGGAGGAAGAACTGTGACAACATGGCATCGATGGTGCGTTCTGGTTGTGATTTGTTTGTGCGGCTGTTCGGACAATTCATCCGGAACTGAGACTGCTGCTCGAAAACATTTTGACACCGAATTCAAGAAGTGGGTGGCGGGTCAAGAAAACTCGGCCGCCACCATGACGTCGAAAATTCGAGGATTGCTGGACCCCATCAGCTACGATGTTCGCAGCGTGGTCACTGATGAACCACACTTTGCGGCATACAAAGAGGGTGAAACACTCCCGGAGGACTGGAAGAATTGGCCCGCCTATCGGTTCAACGTCGCCATCGAATGGAAATCGAAGGCTGGAACGCCCCGGACTGATATCACGACCTACACGCTGACGTGGAACGCTTCAGAAAAACGGTGGTACGTCGCCGAGCGATTCTGAGCAAACAACGGGCTTCATCGAAAAACGCAGGTTCTTTCCAATGACTGCCCCACCCGTGTCGGACCCTTCGACTATTTATAGAAGCCACTGGCTCCCAGAGAGACGCAAGCCCCGCTAAGGGGAGGCGAGTCGGCACAATCCCGTTGGCTGTCTGCCGTGAATCGTTGTGATTCACCAAGCAGATCGGACCAGCAACTCAGGGGTGACGACCGACAACAAGCCAGGAACAAACCCATGCTCTCCGGGAGCCAGCTCTTTCTTACACCAACTTCACGGTTTGCGATCACTTACGATGGAGACGTTAATGCTGCGACGAAGCCCAACGACAGTTTTTCTGGCTGAGGGACTTCAACGCATTCCGCTGACCACTTTGAGCAAACATGGTCCGTGTGTCGGAATCTGGTGGCACAACGACGAGCGGATTGTCGCCATCGCTCAGACCCTTCAATCCTTTGCAGCAAAACGGCAAATCGTGGACTGCAACTTGTGTCACGTCCATGAATGGCCGTTGGTGGCCAAGATGCTCAACCAATCGTTGAGTGCGGACTACTTCATTGTGCCACGCGGCCGAGTGTTATTTGATCGGCAGCGAGAGATGGGGTTCATCTATCACGGCAACAGCACGAGACAGAGCCAACTTCAACGGATCGCCAAGCTCTTCGGGTTATCAGAATGGGAAGCCGCGATCGACGATCATTATTTGATGGGCAACGCAGCCGACGAACTGTTTTCCGATTGGGAATCCCCGATCGACGACCATTACCTGATGAGCGAAGCGGCCGACGAACTGCTTTCCGAAGAGTAGCGTGCCCCGTCTGCTTTTCGAGTATTGAGTTTCGGAACTCGATGTGCCCCCTGACCTCCCTGTGTCAAACCCCGGTGTTATTTCTAGGGGTAATGAGGTTCGCTACTACGCAAAGCGATTCCGTCAAATCAAACATCCAAAGGAGAACTGTCAATCATGAGTTTCCAACCCAAAGTTTATACGTTCGGCCACGTCCTGTTCATGACGGGAATGGTGATCTTTGGAACTGTGGTGTGTTACGTCAAAGGGCAAGGGGCGGAACAGGCCGGAATGAAATGGTTTGCCGAAACTTGGCTGCTCTACGTTGGTGCGGGAGCCACGTTTCTCACATTCCTCTTTGGGATGGGTCTTCTCGGCAAGCCTTGGTACGACGCGGAAACCAACAAGCAGCTCAAGGCCGAGTACGACCGAGCGATGCTCGAATGGAGATTCAAGAGTCCCGAGGAGAAGGCCATCCTCATGGCGGCGGAAGAAAACAGATTGTTGCAACTCACACAGATTATGCAGAACAACCAGATCATCAATAACCAGGAACAAATCAAGAAAACTGGGAGGAGCTAAGACAACTTCTTAATTCAAGAAGCGGGTGGTTAAACTCTGTTATCCGAGGGCCTTCAATCATGTTGATCAAGCGACGAGAATTCTTGCAAACAACAATCGGAGCCGTTTCAACATTGGCAATACCAAACTTTTGTCGGGTGTCGGTAAACGCGATGGCTGATCCCCGGCCCGAATGGACAGCCACGTTCGAGCAGACGCTGATGGCATCCGACGACCGGGAACTGCTGGGAATCCCAAAGTCATGGCAGTGTGTCCGGCAGGGATTGCATCCGTTCTCTCCAGAGCGAACTTTGATCTTGCCCAGTCAAGCTTACGATGACAGCCGTCAAGTTGAGCTTGCTCAGCAGATTGGTCGACGATGGGACGACGCTGGTGCATCGCAGGACTCCGAAACGATTCTCCGCATCGTTCAGGCAGCCTCAATTCTGACACAGGTCTATGGCGTCCAAGAACGAACTGAGGATTGGGTTCGTCGCCTCTTGGTGTGGTTGTTCGAGTTCTACAGCAGCGTTGCTCAAGACCACCAATGGGTTGCTCCACTCAGTTGGCAGGGACACGGCCAAGAGGTCAAGACCTCGAATGGAATCGTCGATTGGTGGCTGATCCTCATTCCGCAGGGAGTCGAAGTTTCAAATATCGACGGCACGCGACTGCATACTCTGATCACGCCGATTTACACTGAGGTTGGAAAACCAAGACTGCCCGTCGAATTCTGGGACTTCATGGCAAGGGCAATTGGTCTTCAGCCCAAAGTGTCCGGAGGACCACGGTCCATCGACACGACTTGGCTCGACATCTCCCACATGGACCGCAAGTCGGCCTGCCTCTCCATCAATCAACGAATCGCGGCAAATCTCACGAAGATGGCGTGAAACAGTTTCCACTCACCGAGAGCATCAGAAAGTTCTGACAAGAACATGCGAATCACCATTCACAGAGGGACTCACGAGATCGGTGGGAACTGCATCGAAGTCGCCACCGACAAAAGCAGGATCATCCTCGATGTGGGGATGCCCTTGTTCAATGAAGACCGGGAGCCTCACGATTCGACAACCCTGAGACGACAGTCGTCAGAGGAACTCCGAAAGATGGGAGTCCTTCCCAATGTGCCAGGGCTGTTCGATGACACTGCTCCCAAGCCAGACGCCATCTTGCTCTCTCACGCCCACGAGGATCACACGGGATTGCTCCGGCATTCCCAAGTCGAGATCCCCATCTACGCCAGCGTGGGAACCAGCAAGATGATGCAAGCGGGAGCCAAGTTCGCCGGACAGCCAATCCTTCCACGGGATCGACACGAGAAGATCTACGCAGGCCAACCTGTCCAGATTGGTGACTTCCGCGTGACGGCATTCTCGGTGGATCACTCGATCTACGGAGCCCAGGCATTCTTGATCGAAGCAGAAGGCAAGACAGTTCTCTATTCCGGTGACCTGCGGATGCACGGTCGAAAACCAGGGATGCACAGGTCGCTGATCGAAGCCGTCAAAAATCGGACCATCGACGTGCTGATGATGGAAGGAACTCACATCAGCCACAAAGATCATCGTGGTCCGAATGAATACGAACTCGAAGCTGAGATCACAGCACACATCCAGTCCGCACCTGGATTGGTACTGGCGTCTTTCTCACCACAGCACGTTGATCGACTGGTGGGCTTCTTTAGGGCTGCGAAGAAGACAAATCGAATCTTCATTGCTGACGCCTACACGGCCTACGTGATGTACCTGATCGCCTCAGAGACTTCCGTTCCCAGGCCGGAGTCCACAAAAGAAGTAAAAGTTTTCTTCCCAAAGTTCTTCGAGGAAACTTACCGGAAGAAACAACTCGAAAAACATTTTCTTGTGATGTCCCCGGCCAGGATTTGGATGAATGAAGTCCGCTTGAATCCGTCTCGATACGTCATGCTGTTCCGACCCAGCATGTTGGAGAGCGACTTCGGCGGCATCCTTCCCGATCGCTCACGATGTCTCTACTCTCGTTGGAGTGGGTACTTGGATCGACCTGACTGGCAACCGGTGAAAGCGGCTCTGGCGAAAGCAAAGGGCGACCTGATCGAATCCCACACGAGCGGTCATATCTTCTACGACGACATCATCGAATTGGTCGGGCAAGTCAACGCCAAAACGGTCATCCCGATTCACACCTTTGAACCGGAGCTGTTCCCCAGTTCGACGGCGAACGTTCGAATCCTCGCCGACGGAGAATTGATGGAACTCTGCTGAGACTTTTAATTGTCCCAGGCCTGCATGTGGTTTCCGGCCCCCCCTAGGGCGAAGCCAGCGTTCCCAAAGAGATAGAGCCTGGCTGCGACTGTAGGAAGTCCGTCCATCAGCGGCTTCCAACGAGCATCCCCATTCATGATCGACTGCACTGTCTCAGCATTGCAGCCACCTATTGCCAAAATCGGTTTCATCAAGAGCTGACTCGGCTCTCCTTCTTGGATATTGCCGACCCGTGCCCCCAAACCCAGCTTTCGCTTCAGTGCGATAGTCTCTTGAAAGGCTTTAAGGATACAATCACTGCCAGCGGTAAATTGTTCCGCGTAATTCTGCAACTGGGTCAGAACCTCCGGAGCGTTTCCACCGCAGGACAAGAGCCTCCTGTCAGCGACCCCTTTGATCTCGACGAATGCCAACTTCTCCAGATTGGAATCGAAATAGCACAAATCGATCCGACTGTTGTTCCCGGGAAATGCGATCTCTTGATCGACGACAATGCCAGCATTGTTCTGGTTGTTCAACACGGCTCCGAGCAGTCTCTGTTCTGGCCGAACGCGAACAGCCGCCTTATAGGCGGCAATCACGCCCGGGTCTCCGAGCCCAAGAGGTATAGGCTCGGGCCTTGCTTCAAATTCGAGGCCGTGCTCATTACTGCATATTAGCGTCGCCTCACGAAAATCATCCCGATAAAAGGGAACGTGTTGCAGATTGACGGAGCACCTCAGTTGCCCATGCTGGGAATTCAACTCCCGCATGATGGCACATCCTGAGTAATACACGGTGACTCTGTCGCCCCGAATCTCTGGATGAAGTTCTCTGTCAGCGATGATATTCCGCCAGAAAGGAGAATTTACCAATGCATTGACGAGATCATCTGACAGTTGACGACGAATCATGCTCGCTCTCCGAGAATTCACAGGCGTGACGTGCCTCATGGTGGACACGGTTTTTGACATTCCGAGGCCACCATTCGATGCCGTCATCATAAACCGGCCCCTCCCCGAATGATACTTATAGCCCGTGGACCGAAAGTCGGCTGCTGCTCACTCTTTGCAGCATGGGCAAAGCAGTCGACATCCTCGAACGGTAAGTATTCGCCGAAGGCGTGGGCAGGGCGCACCGAGAGCACAGCCCATCGGGTCACAAGGTGAGTCAAGGAATCGGGCGTCAATGGGGTGAAGTTCGGCAAGCGAGATTTCTTCAGGAAGTGTTCGACGGAGAGA
>JAPLNX010000536.1 GCA_026400935.1 Planctomycetia bacterium
AAGCTGAAGCGCTTCCCGTTCCTCGTCCGTCAATCGAACCACATACTTCTTGTGCATAGCCCACCTCCTTGTGGTCCACGCAGGATCGTCGAATTTTCGATAATCTCCAACCCAAAGTTTTAGTCGTGACGCGGCACTAGTGCCCCGTCAAGTCTTGTTTTTGGGGTAGCCGAACTCGTGAGAGTTCGGAGATTTCTGAAGTCTCACGACTTCAGCTACCCATAAACTTAGGGCTGACGACGCACTAGGCGATGCTCATTGGAAAGATGCTCGACCGCCTGGCGGACGCGTGCGGCGTCTTCTGATTGCTGTAGCAACGATTCAGCACCAAGGCTCGAGTGCGGCGACGCCTCTGCCTGAGACTCATCGCAGTATGCTTCAAACGCGACGGGCTTCCGCCGACACAACTTCAAAAAACGATGTCGCAAGATGCCGTAGAGCCACGTTGAGAACCGGCATCGACCATCGAACCGTCCCAGCGAACGCCACGCTTCCAGCAGAGTCTCTTGAGCGAGGTCTTCCGCTCTCTGTCGGTCTCGGCAAAGCGTCATCGCGCAGCGACACGGCATGTTGTTCTGCGAGTTGCTGAAACGCGTTCAAATCACCCGCTTGTGCGAATGAGATCACTCCGTCCTCGAGGTGTGTGATGGCGACTTCCATGCCGGTGACTCCCCGGTCGAAGCGAAAAGGTTCACCGAATTGTGGCGGTTTCAACAAAAATCGCAGGCCCCTCGTTTATTCGACTGGCATGCGACATCTTTAACCACGTCCCGGACACCAACACAGATCCGAGCAATTCGACTCGTTGTATGAACTGGTAAGCGAAAGTCGCCAGAGTTCCCGAACCAGCCGACTCATTACTCAAACTGAGCAGTTTTCACCGCCAAGGCGCAAAGAACGCGAAGGAACACTCCCAAATCAGTTCTTGATAGCCGTGATGCACGGCGACTTTGGAAACGGCCAGCGTCCTGATTTCTTGGTGGCTCATCGCGTTCTTTGCGCCTTGGCGGTGAAATGCCCTTCCTTGAAAACGCTTAGTTTGAGTCATCAGTAGTGGCGAGTCTCGAACCCGAATTCGTAAAACCCTAATTCTGTCAGCCCCAAAATCTCGTCAGCGTTCAAAAATAGCCAAATCGAAGTTGTGATAGTCGTGGATCGCTCCGCGATCCGCCGTTGGATCGCAGAGCGATCCACAACTATCCGGACAATCCAAGAGGAGACAAATTCATGAAGCTCGCCGGCACCACTGCACTTGTTCTGATTCTAATCGCATGCGGATCGCGGGCGATGGCGCAGACGAATTGGCCGCAGTTTCGCGGGGCCGATTCGCGCGGCATCGCGAGTGGTGGCAACCTTCCCGATCGCTGGTCGGCGACTGAGAACGTGGCTTGGAAGACGGACATTCCCGGTCGTGGCTGGTCGTCGCCGATTGTCTGGGGCGACCGCGTGTTCCTCACGACAGTCATCAATACGGGCAAGGCCGAGGCACCAAAGAAGGGGCTGTATTTCGGCGGCGATCGACCGAAGCCACCGGACGCGGTGCATCAGTGGAAGGTCTTCTGTTTCGACTTGACGACCGGCGAAGTGCGTTGGGAGCGGCAGGTTCACGAAGCGAAACCGGAGACGCCGATTCACTTGAAAAGCAGCTACGCCTCGGAGACTCCGGTCACGGACGGCGAGCGAGTCTATTGCTACTTCGGCAACGTCGGCGTGTTTTGCTTTGACCTTGATGGCCAGGAAGTCTGGAGGCACGCCATCAAGCCGCAGGCGAATCGATTCGGTTGGGGGACCGCTGCGTCGCCGGTGTTGCATCGCGATCGGCTTTTTCTGGTGAACGACAACGATCAGGACTCCTATCTGCTCGCGCTCGATGCCAAGACCGGTCAGCAAATCTGGCGAACGCCACGCGACGAGAAGAGCAACTGGGCGACGCCGTTCGTCTGGCAGAACGCTCAACGGACCGAGATCGTGACGCCGGGAACTGGCAGAGTCCGGTCCTACGATCTCGATGGCAAACTGCTCTGGTCGCTGAAGGGAATGTCGAGCATCACGATCGCGACTCCTTACGAACACAAGGGGCTGCTGTATGTGACCTCGGGCTATGTGCTCGATCAGACCAAACCGATTTACGCGATCAGGCCCGGAGCGACCGGCGACATCTCGCTCAAGGCCGGCGAGACGTCGAACGAGTTTATCGCCTGGTCCCAACCGAAAGCCGGTCCGTACAACCCTTCGACGCTGATCTTCGACGACCGGCTGTATGTGCTCTACGACATGGGGCTGGTGCGATGTCTCCGAGCCAATGATGGCCACGAGATCTTCGGCCAACAGCGATTGCCGAACGGCCGAGCGTTTACGTCGTCCCCGTGGGCTTATCACGGCAAGATCTTCTGCCTGAATGAAGACGGAGTGACGTTCGTGCTCAAAGCGGGCGACCAGTTTGAAGTGCTGCACACGAACTTGCTCGCCGAAGACGACATGTGCATGGCGACTCCGGCCATCGCGGGGGACCGATTGCTGATCCGCACGTCGGCCCGCGTCTATTGCATCAAATCAGCGATCGCTCAAGTCAATCAGACAACGACCAGCCGGATTGAACGGCGGATCGAAGACTCTCAATGACTACTCGATTTTGCTGGAGCGTCGCTTGTGAACTGCGGGCATGTGAAAGCTTAGTGAACATGACTTGGGATAAGTTTCATTTCAGATTGCTCCAGTTAACATCCCCTCGTCTTAATCGCTCGCGGTCGCGGTCGCCACAATTCAATCCGCCTAGGAATGATCACCATGAATAGGGTTTTGTGTTCGTATTTAGCCATGAGCTTGATTGCCTCTTCATTGATGACGGGGGCAGTCGCTCAAGAGCCTGTTCAATCACCAAAGAAGTTGGCGAGTGCCGAACCAAACAAGCAGGAAGTCGCGATTCGCACGCTCGTTGGTCAGTTTGCGAAAACATACAACGCTCACAATGCGAAGGCGCTGGCAGATTTGTTTTTGCCGGAAGCTCAGGTCATCGACGAAGACGACAACACGGTTCAAGGACGGAGCGAGATCGAGAAGCTCTTTGCTGAAGTGTTTGAAGAGAACCCCGAAAGCAAAATCGAAATCACGATCGAATCGATCCGATTCATTGGCACCGCCCTAGCCGTGGAGACCGGCTCGACCAAAACGATTGATGCTCCAGACAGAACACCTGAACTCGGACGGTACACGGTGTTGCACGTGCTGCGCGATGGTCACTGGTCGATGGGACTGGTTCGTGACATGCCTGTTGAACCCAGCCACCGAGATCACCTGCAATCACTCGCTTGGCTGGTTGGAGATTGGGTCGATGAAAGCCGCGAGGGGGTCGTTAAGACTTCGTGTCGTTGGGCTGACAATGAGAGCTTCCTGCTACAAGAAATCACTGTCCGTCAAGCGGGCCGTGATGCCATGAAGATCAGCCAGCGCATCGGCTGGGATCCACTCACAAAGCGGTTCAAAGCGTGGATGTTCGATTCGGAGGGTGGCTATGGCGAGAGTTCCTGGACGCCGACCGAGACTGGCTGGCTTAACAAAGCGACCAGCGTTCACAGCAATGGCTCGACCGCGTCGTCCACGAATCACATCGAGCCGACAGGGCTAGATCGCTACGTGTTTCGCTCAGTGGATCGAGTCGTTGGCAATGAAGTGCTACCACCTGTCGAGATCCACGTCGTACGACAACCGCCACAGCCGAAGTAGCATCAACGTGGCCATCACCGCTCAGCATAATGAGCCGTGTCAAGATGCCGCGTAGAGTCTTGCTGAAAGTCTTTGCCAATACGGAGCGTTCCCAACGTAAGGCTCATCACGCGAGAGCGTGATCTCTACGTTCGCTCGACCAAAACTGAAATCACAACCGGAGACATTCCGATGAAGGCACGATTCTGGATCATCATGGCGGCGGCCACGGTCGCCGTCGCAATTGGCTCAACCGACTTTGCATTCGCTCGAGGCGGACGTGGTGGAGGTGGAGGCGGAGGTGGTGGCTTGAGCGGTGGGGGCGCGCGAGGAGGTGGATTCTCTGGTGGGGCACGGCCGTCTGTCGGGAGTTCTCCGTCTTTCAGCGGACCGGCGGCGCGTCCATCAGCACCAGCGTCTCGGCCAGCCGCGAGACCGTCTGTGCCGAGCACTCGGCCAAGCACAGGAAGCGGCTCGCGGCCGAACGTTGGAGGTGGAAACATCGGAAGTGGAAATCGTCCAGCGGTGCAACCAGGCAATCGACCAAACATCGGCTCAGGAGGTGCATCACGTCCTTCGACGTTGCCCAGCACTCGGCCGGGCGGCGGCTCTGGCATTGGCTCAGGTCAAGGAATCGGCTCGGGGAATGGCATTGCGAATCGGCCTGGAGCCGGGTCGGGTATTGCAAACCGTCCGGGTGCCTCACAGCTTCCAGCGAATCGACTTCCGGGACTCGGTGCTGCCGCAGGCGCTGGAGCGGTCGGGAATCGTCTGCCGAATCAGGGAGCCGGATTGCAAGACCGCGTAGCGAACCGCCCACAGACGCTTCAAGATCGACAGGGAAATTTGAACGACCGCATGACCTCAGGTCGCGAGGACTGGCAGAACCATCGACAGGACATGCAGGGTGATCGCCAAAATTGGCGAGACAACAATCGTGAAGACTGGCAAGGTTGGGCCGATGGACACATCAATAATCACGGAGGCTGGTATCACGGCTGTTGGAATGGTGGTTGGTATCCCGGAGCCGGCTGGGGCCACATGTGGAACAACTACCCGGTTGCAACGGCGTTCGGTTTGACGGCATGGGGCGTCAATCGCATGGCTTATGGGTTCGGTTACTGGGGCTACTCCAACCCATACGCGACGACCACGTCTGTTTCTTATGACTACTCGCAGCCAATCACCGTCTATTCAAACAATGAGACATCAGCCGCACCGGCAGACTCACCGGTAACTCCAACTACGGCACCGCCGACTGAAGCCACTGATACGGGGACGACTGCCCTCAATGATGCTCGGACTGCGTTCTACGCAGAGGACTCAACGAAGGCGTTGACATTGCTCGACACAGCCCTGAAGGCCACTCCCAACGACACCGTCATTCATGAGTTTCGTGGCCTCGTCTTGTTCTCATTGAAGAAGTATCCGGAGTCAGCCGCCGCCACTTACGCGGTTCTTTCGGCTGGCCCCGGGTGGGACTGGACTACGATGAGTAGTCTGTACCCGAGCGTGGAGACATACACAAAACAGCTTCGTGAGTTGGAAGATTTCGCAAAGACCAATTCGAAATCGCCTGACGCACATTTTCTATTAGGTTACCACTATTTGACGACCGGTTACGCGCAGAACGCATCGAAGCAATTCAAACTGGCCCAATCGGAGTTACCAAATGACAAACTGCTCAAACAGTTGGTCAGCATGACGACTCCGCCGGATGAAAACCCGAAGACAGCGACTCCTCCCGCACCGGCTGACTTGCCAGCAGAAAAAGTACTCTCCGTCGAGAAGTTGGTCGGAACGTGGAAAGCATCAAGCCCAGGAACTTCGTTCCAACTCGATCTCGCGAAAGATGGCAGCTTTGTGTGGACGTACGCACGAGGCAAAGACAAACAATCGATGAAAGGGGTTTTTGCGGTAGACCAGAACAATCTCGCACTGGAACCCGACGCGGGCGGCACAATGCTCGCAGAGATCGATTTCGCGAACCCAACACAGTTCCTGTTCAAAATGATTGGCGACGATGCGAAAGATCCCGGATTGCAGTTCAAAAAGATCTGACTCCTCAATCCAAAGATCACGTTGACCGGGGGCGAACATGTTCTACCTCGCGCGGTCGTGGATGAGATGTTTTTGTCTGATCGTTTAACCGCACGCCGCAAGCACGCTTCAAAGCGTGCGTGCCTGCGGTGTGCGGTTAAACATCTCATTCAAGACCGAGTGGAGTATCTGTCTTAAAAATTCCGCACTGAAGCGCAGACATGACCGACCGATCGCCCAAATTTGCAAGCATCAAGCGGCTGACAGAACGGCTGAAGGTGCGAGTTGGATTGACTCGTTACTCAGCAGTTGAGCTCTTGATGCTCGAAGGCTTGCTGCTGACCGTCGTGCTCTGCTCGGCAGTGCTGGCCGTGGGTGCGGAGCCTCGGGCGCTAAAGATCGCCGTCGCCTTAAGCATTCCGGCGGTCACCGCCAAATGGGCAAATCACTTCGCTCCCGATTTCGTTCCTGCGGAAGCGTTTTTACTTTTGGGAATTGCGTTTGTTGGCTTTGTGGTATTTCAACTCTTGCGTTTCATCCTAAGCGCTTCGCAAGTGGGGACTGAAGTGCTCTGCGCTGGCATCGCAACGTACTTGACGATGGGACTGCTTTGGACATTCGCGTACGTGCTGACGTCTCGCATCACACCGAATGCTTTCACCATTGCCGGAACGACCGAATCAAAGGTTCTCAGCGGTTTCGATGCGCTCTATTTCAGCTATGTGACACTCACCACGGTTGGCTTCGGCGACATCACGCCGGTATCTCCGACGGCACGTATGCTCGCCGTGCTCGAAGCACTGACTGGCACGTCTATCTCACCGTGCTCGTCGCTAGACTGGCCAGCATGTACTCGATGACGGCTCCTCCGACCCAGACGGACGTTTCTTAGATTTCAATACCACTTAGAAAAACGATTAGCAAAGGGCGAACTGAAGTACAACAGGTTTCACATGACCGCGCGGCTGGTTTGCGGAACAAAGCCTAGTGCCCCGTCAAGTCTTGTTTTTTGGGTAGCCGAACTCGTGAGAGTTCGGAGATTTCTGAAGTCTCACGACTTCAGCTACCCATAAACTTAGGGCTGACGACGCACTAGCGACGGGATTTTGCAACGTCCTTTACAAGACAAGATTGCCGCAGAAGGATATCATCTGCCCCACACTGGCGTTCGCCGAAATTATTACACCCTGGAGCGACAACTATGAAGAAGATCTTGTGCTCGTGCTTTGCGCTGAGCATGCTGGCTTGGTCGATTTGGGCCGTGGCGATTGCTCAAGAGCCTACAAAGACGGCGACAAAAGCATCGAATTCTGAACCGAACAAGTCGGAGGCCGCGATCCGGGCGTCGGTCGATCAGTTCGTGAAAACGTACAACGCTCACGATGCAAAGGCTCTGTCGGAGTTGTTTGCGATGGAGGCTCAGATCGTTGACGAGGATGGCAACACGATCCAAAGTCGTCCGAATATTGAGAGCCTGTTCGCGGAAATCTTCGAGGAGAGTCCAGAGACAAAGATCGAAGTGGCGATCGAGTCAATTCGCTTCATTGGCGCGGCGTTGGCCGTCGAGACCGGTTCTAGCACGACAACTTCAGCACCCGGTGCGACGCCTGAACGTGGACGCTACTCAGTGTTGCATGTGTTGCGAGACGGCAAATGGTCAATGGGTCTCGTTCGCGACATGCCGACTGAACCAACCCACCGCGAACACTTGCAGGCCCTCGCGTGGTTGGTTGGCGATTGGATCGACGAAAGTCGTGAAGGGGTCGTCAAGACGTCGTGTCGTTGGTCCGACAATGAGAGTTTCCTGTTGCAAGAGATCACTGTCCGCCAAGCCGGCCGCGACACGATGGAGATCAGCCAACGCATCGGCTGGGATCCACTGACGAAGCGATTCAAGGCGTGGATCTTCGATACCGAAGGTGGCTATGGCGAGAGCTTGTGGACGCCAACCGAAACGGGATGGCTGATTAAAGCCACCAGCGTCCACAGCGATGGCTCGACGGCATCAGCGACGAATCACATCGAGCCGACGGGGTTGGATCGCTATGTCTTTCGTTCCGTGGATCGAGTTGTCGGCAACGAAATATTGCCGCCGGTCGAAGTCCACGTCGTAAAGCAACCGCCACAACCGAAGTAGCCGTCGCTTGGCTCTCTGAGTCGAGCCTCTTCGCAACCGAGACGAATTAAGGACCACACAAGCAGTTCGCGACGTGGCATTCACTAATTCATCAATCAAATCAAAATCAACTCGACTTGGCTCAGAGAGCCAAGCAACGAAACGGGAGATATTCCGATGAAAACACGACTGTGGATCACGATGGTGGCGGCGATGTTCGCCGTGGCAATCAACTCAGCAGACTTCGCGTTCGGTGTTGGACGCGGAGGCGGAGGCGGAGGGGGAGGTGGTGGTGGACGCGGTGGAGCGGGAGGTGGTGGCGGAGGAGTTGCTCGACCGAGCGCTGGACCATCTGGCGGCGGAGGTGCTCGACCAAGTGCTGGTCCTTCCGGTGGTGGCGGTGCGCGTCCATCGGCAGGGCCATCTGTTGGAAGTTCGCCGTCGTTCAGTCATCCAGGTGGCGCGAACAATGCGAAAGCTCCCGCTCAAACTCCTCGACCTAACACTGGAGTGGGACAACGTCCTGCCACAACGCCTGGAAAACTTCCTGGCGTTGGAGCAACACCGGGCAACACTCCTTCGAAAGGGATCGCGAATAATCAGTCGAAGGGCGGAAACAACGTTGTCGTGAACAACAACGGCAATCGAGTGGGTGTTGCACAGCAGCCGGCTCGATTGCCTGGGTTGGGAGGTGCCGCAGCGGCCTCGCAGTTGCCGAATCAAGTTGGCAATCGAGCACAGACACCGGCTGCTCGGCAAGGGGATTTGAGCAATCGGATGTCAGCGGGACGCGAAGACCGGCAGGGCAATCGTTCTGACATGCAGAACGATCGTCAGGATCATCGCAACAACAATCGCGAGGACTGGCAAAACTTCGCCGACGATCATCATGCCAATCATGGTGACTGGTATCACGACTGTTGGCATCCCGGTTCCGGCTGGAACAACATGTGGAACAACTATCCCGTCGCGGCCGCTTTCGGCGTGACGGCGTGGGGAGTGAATCGACTGGCCTACGGCTTTGGCTACTGGGGATACTCCAATCCGTATGCCAGCAGCAGCGTCAGCTACAACTACTCTCAGCCGCTTGTCTCCTACTCAGACAGTGGGAGTTCAACGCCTCCGGCCGAGACAACAACAGATCAGACTGCTGCCGCCGATCCTGGGATGACCGCATTCAACGACGCTCGCACGGCGTTCTATGAAGGCGATGTCGCGAAGGCGCTCACGCTGCTCGACACGGCTCTGAAGACGATGCCGCAAGACACGGTCGTCCATGAGTTCCGCAGCCTCGTGCTGTTTGCATTGAAGAAATATCCAGAGTCCGCCGCAGCGATCTACGCGGTCCTCTCCGCCGGTCCCGGTTGGGATTGGACGACGATGAGCAGCCTCTATCCCGGCGTCGATGGCTACACGCAACAGCTTCGCGCGCTGGAGGACTTCACGAAGGCCAACCCCAAGTCAGCGGATGGTCATTTCCTGTTGGGTTACCATTATCTGACTCAGACCCATACGGAAGCCGCTTCCAAGCAATTCAAGTTGGCCCAATCACAGTTGCTGGATGACAAGCTACTCGTGCAGTTGTTGAGCATGACGACGCCTGCGGATGAATCGGCCAAGACCGCGACACCTCCCGCACCGGCAGAAGTTCCGGCCGAGAAAGTCCTTTCCGCCGAGAAGCTGGTCGGCACTTGGAAGGCTTCGAGCCAAGGGGCCGAGTTCCAACTCGACCTCGCGAAGGACGGCACCTTTGTCTGGGCCTACTCGCGCGGCAAAGACAAGCAGTCGGTCAAGGGAGTTTTCGCCGTCGACCAGAACAACCTCGCTCTTGAACCGGATGCCGGTGGCACGATGCTGTCCGAAGTTGATCTCACGAACCCCTCGCAGTTCCTCTTCAAAATGATCGGCGGCGACGCGAAAGACCCAGGTTTGCAGTTCAAGAAAAGCTAGTGCCCCGTCAAGTCTTGTTTTTGGAGTAGCCGAACTCGTGAGAGTTCGGAGATTTCTGAAGTCTCACGACTTCAGCTACCCATAAACTTAGGGCTGACGACGCACTAGAAGCAGTTTTGAAACCGTAGCCGCACCCGCCAGAGCTTGTTGAATTTCTCGCCACTTGGGCTTGTCCCAGTGGTTCCCACGCTGACAAGCAAGGTGGCGGACTTTTTCAACAAGCTCGCCAGAGTGTGGGCGAATGCAGTGACAACCCGCGTTCTGGAGAACGCGGCCACTGCTCGCGATGGAGTTTTCTTCCCAATAGAACGGAGTCCAGTTCATGAATCGTTTGAGTGTTTGCTGTGCGGCTTGGAGTTTGATTGCGTCCGCGTCGTTTGCTGTTGCTGACGACGTCGAATTGAAACGATTTCAAGGCCACTGGCAGGTGATCGAGCTGGTTGAAGACGGCAAGGTGATTCCGCCGAGTGCGATCGAAGACTGGCTGCCATCCGGCGGGAAGATCGAGATCGTCGATAACGCGATCGTTACGACATCGACGGACGACGGAAAAAAGCAGGTCCGGATTCTGGACGTCGATGCGACTCAGTATCCGAAGGGAATCGAAATCAAGAGCCGCGACAAGAGTGAG